>DAIOWA010000050.1:0-10266 GCA_036758705.1 Pyrinomonadaceae bacterium
CGACATGGGCGGCGATTACTGGAAGGAGGTCGACCCGTCGTTCGGTAAAGCAAAGATAACGAAGCCGCTGAAGGTCACGTTCAAGCAGAAGGCGCAATACACCTCCGAAGCCCGCTCAAACGGCATCGAGGGAGTGGTGAAACTCCGGGTTACATTTCTTGCGTCGGGTAAGATTGGTAGCATTACGACAATTCAAGGGCTCCCGTACGGCCTTACCGAGCAAGCTATCGAAGCTGCAAGGAAGATGACATTCGAAGCCGAAGAGGTGGCCGGTGCAAAGAGAACCACGACCCGACCGGTGGCCTTCACCTTCAACATCTATTAATGGACGAACAGTCAGCCAGAAAACTCATCATCGAGATCGGTAAGCTCTTGTACGAGCGTAGTTACGTCGTGTCGTCGGACGGTAACGTAAGCATTCGCCTGGACGAAAATACCGTGCTCGCGACGCCGACGATGACCTGCAAGGGCCGTATGACCGAGGATTGCCTCGCGTTGACGGACATGGACGGCAAGCCGCTGACGGATAAGCGTGCGTCGTCCGAACTGGCGATGCACTTGCTGATCTACAAGATGCGGCCTGATATTAAGGCCGTCTGCCACGCGCATCCACCGCACAGCACTGCCTTTGCGGTTGCCGGACTTGCGATCGACAAGCCGATTCTCTCCGAAGTGATCCTGACGCTCGGCTGCGTTCCGCTAACAGCTTACGGAACACCGTCTACCGACGAACTGACCGAGGCAATGAAGCCCTTCGTAGCTCATCACAACGCTCTCTTAATGGCTAATCACGGCGCGGTCGCCTACGGCGAAGACCTTTGGCAGGCCTGGGACCGGCTCGAAACCATGGAGCACACCGCAAAGATAGCGATCCTCGCCAAAGCCCTCGGCGGAGCCAATGATCTGCCGCAGGACGCGATCGAAAAACTCATCAACATCCGCGAAAAGGCCGGTTATCTCAAGTCAAACGCCCGCTGTCAGGCTTGCGGATATCTCCACGAAGCGAACATTTCGTGCGACCTCGACGTGGAATATCCAACATCGTCAAATGGCGGCAATGGTCAAAAGATATCGTTTACGCGAGAGGAATTGATCGATCTCCTAGTGCAGGCTCAGTCGCTGCGCAACTGATCGGCGATCACATAACGAAAGCCGAATATGTCCGAAACCGCGGCGTTTGCACTTTCGCTTTGCGCGGTTCAAAATTACTTCAGTAATCTCATCCAGATTTAGGAGCAAACAGCTAAATGCAGGAAGCATTAGGAATGGTCGAGACCAAGGGTCTTGTTGCGATGATCGAGGCGGCGGACGCGATGGTAAAGGCCGCTAACGTTCAGCTTGTCGGATACGAAAAGATCGGTGCCGGATTCGTTACGGCCATCGTCCGTGGCGATGTCGCCGCAGTGAAAGCTGCCACAGATGCCGGGGCCGCCGCCGCCCGCCGTGTTGGCGAACTCGTCAGCGTCCACGTCATCCCGCGTCCGCACTCGAGCGTCGATGAAACTCTTCCCGTCGTTCTTAAATAAGTTCAACGTTCAAAGTTCCAAGTTCAAGGCACACGCGACTTGGAACCTTGAACCGGGAACATTGAACCATGATTATAGGTCGCATTCTCGGCACGGTCGTCTCAACGCAGAAGGACGAACGCCTGCAGGGCAAGAAACTTCTCATAGTTAAGCCGATCAACCTCGACGGCACGGACCAGAGCGGGTACGTGGTGGCGGTTGATACCGTCGGTGCGGGTTTTCATGAGAAGGTCATTGTCGTAGGCGGGTCATCGGCCCGTCTCGCCGAGGGCAATAAGGATTGCCCGGTAGACTCTGCGATCATTGGGGTTATAGACACAATTGACGTGACCTAAGGTGGAGCGATGAGGATGAAGATAAAACCGAAGTTTGTGTTTGTTTTCTTGTCTTTGTTAGCGTCGGCCTACGTTCTGCCATCTGGAGTTGTCGGCCAGGGAATTGGGGATCGCAATCGTCCCGCTGATGGTGACGGCCGCTACAGCATTCAGGGAAAGATCTATCTCCCCAACGGGAAACCGGCCGAGAATGCCAAGATCTACATCAGCAGTGCCGATTCGCCGGGAAGTTCCACTAGATCCAGCATTGAAGGTGATTTTCAGGTAAGCGGGCTTCGTGCTGGAAATTACAGCATCTCCGTTCAATCGGACGGTTTCGCGGCCGAAACGGAACGGCTGACGATCGACCGTTTTGCTCCTATCGGACGAACGGTCAGCGTCGTTTTTCATTTGCGGCTGCAACCGCAAGTATCGCCCGGTCGAGCCGAAGTTATTGCGGCAAATCCGCTCCTTGCCGACGTGCCGAAGGACGCATTTTCGAAATTCCAAAAGGGAATGGTGAGGATGGCGAAGAATGATGTTAAGGGTGCGATCGTTGATTTTACCGCTGCTATAGACGCTTATCCGAAGTTCGCTGCGGCCTATTACGAACGGGGAGCGGCATATCTAAAGGCCGACGACCCTGATAAGGGCCTAGAGTCGTTCGTTAAGGCGATCTCGATCAAAAGCGATTACTTTGAGGCAAAGTACTCTGTCGGCTATACGCATTTTGTAAAGCAGAACTACGAAGTAGCGGCGGCAGTGTTTAACGACGTGCTAACCGAGAAAAAGGATATGCCTGAGGCTCAGATGTATCTCGGCATCTCGCTTTGGCACCTAAAAAATGCGGCCGCGGCCGAAGTATTTCTAAAGCGTTCGATCTCGAGCGGCGGTGAGAAAGTAGCCCTCGCACACCGCTATCTGGGCGGGATTTATCTCCAGCAGAAGCGTAATGCCGACGCCGCCTTAGAATTGGAAACGTACCTGAAAATGGTTCCGTCGGCTCCAGATGCGAGTCGCCTGAAGGATACGATCGCTGAATTGAGGAAGAAGTCCTAAGGCCCGAACTTTCTATGTTTGGTTTCGATAAACAGACGACCGCGTTAGGCCTTATCCGGATAATTCTTGCGTCGGTGATGTTTATCCACGGAGCCACGCGGATCAGTGACGGAACGGTCGGCGGATTCGGTGAGTTTCTCGGGTCGCAGGGAATTCCGCTCGGGTTCTACGTTGCTTGGGGCATAACGCTGTTCGAACTCGTCGGAAGCGTCCTCCTCGCTGCTGGACTCTATGCTTGGATCATCGCTCTGATATTTGCGATTCAGCTATCCGTGGGTATAGCGATGGTTCATTACAAGGAAGGTTGGTTCGTTGTCGGGCACGGCCGCAACGGTATGGAGTTCAGCGCGGTTCTCATCGCATCGTTCCTTGCTGTTGCCTACGCAAACTATAAGAAATAATGCAGTTAGCCCGTGTCATCGGTACGGTTGTCTCGACCGTAAAGAACGAAGCTCTCGAAGGCCGAAAGTTACTGCTCGTCCAGACGCTCGATGCGGATCTCAAGGAAAAGGGCCAACCGCATATAGCTCTCGATTCGGTCGGAGCTGGTGTCGGCGAACTCATCTTCTGGTGCCGCGGCAAAGAGGCTTCATTCCCGTTCAAACGCGACGAGACACCGACCGACTGTACGATCGTCGGTATTGTCGACTCAGAAGCTCACGTTTTTCAAAAGTAGATGCTCATCGCCCGCGTCATAGGTAACGTCGTCGCCACACAAAAGAACCAACGATACGAAGGTTCGAGCGTGATGCTGTGCCGACAGATCACACCCGAAGGCAAGGATATGGAGTACACTTGTCTTGCCCTCGATTCGGTCAACTCCGGGCCCGGCGACCTCGTCATCATCGTTCAGGAAGGTTGGAGTGCCTCAACTGCGTCAACCGGCCGTCCGGGGGCCGCTATCGATTCAGCTATCGTTGGAGTTGTAGATCGGCTCGACCTGCTTTAAAACCGTAGTGAATAACCAAGCCATCGCAAAAAAGATCGCCGAATTGCTGGATGCCGAGCGTCCCACGGTAGATCTGTCAGCAATTCAAGCGAGCCTTGATTCGATAAATACTCGCCTGGAGAAGCTGGAAACTGTCGGTTCAAATGATCCGCAATCCGCAATCCGCAATCCGCAGTCGAACCATCCTTCACTCGACAAACTCGCCATTGCTGAGGCTATCACCGATCAGATCTTCGGCGGACTGGGCAAGGAAAAGGCCTGCACGTTCGAACCGAACGGCAAGCCTTGTGATCATTGTTCGATGTGCAACTCCCGCGGATTCTAGCGGAAGATCGCCCTATTTATTAGCATTCGCCGCCGGAGCGGGAGCAGCCGGAGCATTCGCGGCCGGCTGCTGATTTCGCCGAAGATCATTCGCGCTACCGATGTTCGGAGCCTGATGAGCTGCAGGATCAGCCTGGAAGAAAGGTTCCTCCTTGAAGCCGAGCAAGCCGGCGGTCAACACGGCCGGGAACGAGTTGCGGGTCGTGTTGTAGTCGCCAACCGCATTTGTATAATCATTTCGAGCGACATTGATCCGGTTTTCCGTGCCTGCAAGTTCTGTCTGAACGTTCATGAAGGCCTCGCTGGAACGGAGCTGCGGATAGCTCTCTTGCAGGCTCAGCAGTCGTCCGATCGTTCCGCCGAAGCTGTTTGCGGCGGTGATGATCTGCTCACGTTGTTCGGGTGTACGGTCACCGCCTTCGCCTGCAGCGGGTTGAGATGTGGCGTTCAACAAACGCGAACGAGCATCGGCGATCTGGCCGAATACTTCCTGTTCCTGCACGCCGGCCATCTTGGCGGCCTCAACGAGGTTCGGTATCAGGTCGGCTCGCCGTTGAAGCGAACTCTCAACATTCGACCACTTTCCGCGTACATTTTGCTGTTTAGCCGTAAGCTCGTTATAGCTGCAGCCGCTAAGGCCAAAGGCCGCGAACATCGCAATACTCAAAAGAATAAGTCTTCTCATTTGTTTTCTCCCCCTGACGCGAACCGCTAGGCGGCCGCTTGTTTCTTCCCTACTGCATCCACAGAATCTATCACTTTCTCGATCTGTTCCATGTACTGGCCAAAAAGATCGTTTGCCCTAACGTCGGTCAATGCCTGGGCAAAATTCTTCTCGCGAATATTAAAGATCTTTTCGAATACAACACCGTCCAATCCGAGTTTATCGATAGTCAGTGCCACGATCTCGTGCTTCTTCGCCGGCGGTTCGACTCCGTGAAGGATCAACACGGCCCGAAAGATCGCGGCAAAACTCGCCAGGCTTTCACCCATCAGATTAGACAATCCTTCAACCGAAGCCGATGCGGGAATATACTGCCGCCGGAGCAACAAAAGCTTGCTGCGAAGCTCATATTCGGTTTGGTGACGTAAAAAAGCGTCCGATATCTTCAGGCCCGCGAGCACGTCATCGCCGTAGAGAACCTTATGTGCGATCTCCATCTGGTGAAACTCAATCGGGAACACATCCGCCGCGTTCTGGAGTTCAGACACCGTGAAATATACAGGTACCGGATGACCAAGCCGATGCCATTCGCGGACGCAGGCGTGGGCATTTCGCAGATCCGCCGGGGTGATCTTTCGGAGAGCGATCAGGATGTTGTAGTCAGACCGCTCCGGAATGAAATCGCCCGCCGCCGCCGACCCGTACAACGTTACCGATGCCAGGTTCGAACCATGCGTGTGCTTCAGATCATCTATGAACGCCGAAAATTGATGCTGCATCGTTTACCAATCACCTCCGGCACCACCGCCGCCGAAATCTCCGCCGCCGCCAAATCCGCCCCAGTCTGACCCGCCTCCGCCGCCGGATGACCATCCCGAACCCCAGTCGCTCGATGACGACGAAGAAGAACTTGAATCAATGGCCGATCCAATAGCAGAGCCGATGATCCAAGGCAACGCTCCCGATCCGCCTCCGCCGAATCCACCGCTGCCGCCCCATCCTTTCTTTCCGCGACCGCCGCCACCTCGGTTCGCAAAGATGATAATAATTATGACGAAGATTATCAGAAGGCAGCAGAATGTAGAATAGGCGGCCTGCCCGGTCGACATTCCGTCTTGTTCACCTGACGCGACCGGAGTTGGCGAAGCCGTACCACTTGACCGCTGTTCGATCGTACGGATATAGGCTTCGAGCGTGTCTTCGATGCCTTTTGCGTAGTTCTGCTTGCGAAACTCAGGAACAAGGTATTGCCGCTGTAGGCTTCCTACCAGGCCGTCAGGAAGCTCGTCCTCGAGATTTCTGCTTACCTGCGTGAAGTATTTTCGATCGTCAACCGCGACAAAAAGCAATGCGCTAGGGTTGTCATCGGCCTTCGACCCGATCCCCCAACCACGTGCTACGGCAAGTGAGTAGTCAAAGATAGGCCGATCACCCGTAGTTTTCACGACGGCAACCGCCAGCTCTACTCCGGTCGATCGTTGATAGTCGACCAGCCTTTTATCGAGTCGGTCTTTTGTTGATTGATCTATGACGCCCGCGTAATCGTTGACCGGACCGGTTGGCGTCGGCAGCGGTGAGGCGTTTTGATTCCATTCGTTCTGGGAATAGGCTGGTGAAGCCGCCAAAAGGAGCAGGAGAGCAGCCGCAACAGAAATTAGTTTTGCCAAGGCAAAAAGTCTTGTCATTCCGTGTAGCTTAATTCTGTCAAACCTGAACTAAATACGAAAGTTGGGTCAGGAGAGTTCCGTCTTTGCGGTGACCATTGTAACCTTCGCTCGGAAAACGCGTTTCAGCAATCTCACAGACCGCTGCGAGTTTGCGTAAGCAAGCAATTGTTCCTCGGAAGCTTCGTCGCCCGGCCATGGCAGCTCGACTTCTGAGTCGTTAGCTGAAAAATCAGGTATCTGGATGTTCAAAGGTGCTCGTGCTGGCACAGCAGCCGCACCACCGTTTGAAACGGCGATCGTTTGAGCTTTGACCGAGCTTTGACCTATTGCTTTGCGAACAAGTTCCGCCGCATGCGGGATCGGGCCTGTATCTTCGTCGAGGATCTCGATCTTTCTATCGAACTGTGTGTCGAGTGCTTTGTTGTCAAAGTGTTCAAGGTCTTCACTGGCGATCGGTGGAAGTTTGACGGGCAGAGAAGCAACAAAACTCAGATCGTCGTATGCCGCTGCCGGCTGAACGGCCTGAGTCGGCGATTCGATCGGTCCGACTTCATCCGGTTCGGAAAGATCTCGGTACCCGATACCAAGATCCGGTTCTTCGAGAATATCTGCAGGCGGCTCAGCGACCGAACTCTCGATCTCTGGTGCCTTCCGCCCTTCGACCGACAAAGGAGATCCTTCAGATTTTAGAGTTTTTTTTTCCTGATTCGCGGCAGCCGCGAGAGTAGCGGAAACACTTACTCCACCAAGGCTGGATTCGAGCGAACTAAGGCGGCCGAGCACATCTTCGATCCGGCTTAGCTTCCGCACCTCGACTAGCTTTACGAGACCGATCTCAAGAACGTATCGCGATTGGACTGCGTCTTTCAGGCGAGTTTCAGTGTCGGCAAGCGCATGGAAAAGACGAACCAGATCGCCTTCGGAAAAGCGATCAGATTGGGCCTTCAAGCTTTCGGGCGACAGCACCGATGTTTCCACGAGTGTCGTTTCGCCGCTCGAGACCTTGAACATCAAAAGGTCCCTAATTACGGCAAGAATATCTCGGCAGAACGTTCGCAGATCCTGCCCACGATCGACGAGGTCCGCGACGACATCAAGAGCGGCCTTTGACTCGCCTGTCGCGAGCGAAACAATGATCTTCTCGATTACTTCCGTGCTCGCAAGGCCAAGTGCTTTCGTTACATCGTCCGCCGTTATCGACTCACCCGAAAAGCTGATCACCTGGTCGAAGTTCGATTGAGCATCGCGCATGGACCCTTCACCCGAGCGCGCGACCATTTGCAACGCGGGATCGTCGATATTGATCTTCTCGGCGTCTGCGATCAGGCGGAGCCGGCTAAATATCTGAGCCTGCGGGATCGTTCGGAAAATGAATTCCTGCGAACGGGACGTGATCGTGTCCGGAACCTTGTGGAGTTCCGTCGTGGCCATCACGAATACGACATTCGGCGGCGGCTCTTCGACAGTCTTCAGAAGGGCGTTAAACGACGAAGTCGAAAGCATATGGACCTCGTCAATAATGAATATTTTGTTACGGTCGCGGGCGGCTGCAACGTTGATATTCTCGATGATGATGTCGCGAATGTCCTGAACACCGGTGTTCGAAGCGGCGTCAAACTCGATTACGTCCATCGACCGGCTTTCAGTGATCTCCAGACAGCTTGGGCAAATATCGACATCGCCAAATTTGCACGGATCGGGGTTCGGGCCGTCGGTTTTGTGACAATTGAGGGCCTTGGCAAACAGGCGTGCCGTGGTGGTTTTCCCTACACCGCGAGCGCCGGAAAATACGTACGCGTGATGCAAACGGCCGTGCTCGATCCCGTTACGCAGCGTCCGCGTAATGTGATCTTGGCCTGTTACCTCGTCAAAGGCTTGCGGCCGCCATTTTCTAGCGATTACCTGGTAGGACATCCTAAACGATGACGCAATTGTATCGTACCCTTTCGAAGAAAACCTAAGAGACGGCTACTGGTCGATCCGGCCGGTGAAATTTGCAAGTGAATTGACCATTTCGTCAAGCAATCCGGTCCGGGTCGACGTTTGCGCGACCCCGTTCACTACCATCGAAAACACCAGTTCTTCACCGGCCGCCGTTTTCACATATCCGGAAAGGGCCGATACCTGGTCGATCGTGCCCGTCTTCCCGCGAACGTTGTTATTCGCCCGCGTTCCGCGAAAGCGATTGCGAAGAGTTCCATCGACTCCCCCAATCGTCAAACTGTCGCGCCAAGCCTGCGAATAGCGGCTTTGCTTAGCCATGTATGTATAGACCTGGACGACCGACGCGGGCGTGATCAGGTTGTGACGCGAGAGGCCGCTGCCGTCGTACTGAATGATCCCGTCGGGAGCTACACCGATCCTTGTCAGGAATTTTCTTACACTTGCAATTCCGAGTTCCGCACTGGCTGCTGTTGAGACGGTAGCTCCACCGCCGGGAACCATAGTTGCGTTCCGATCGAGTTCGCCGAGAGTCCACAGCAGCGTCTCTGTATACATATTCTGGCTCGGCTTGAGTGTATGAGCGGTTATGGTCCCAAGCGGGGCGGATTCGATCTTAAGGATCTCGACCCCGGCCGGAAGCGACCCGTCGACCCGTTTATCGTAACGATAGCCGCCGGTGACCGTGATACCACGCTCTATCAAGCGTTGACGGAGCAGGGCGGCAAATAGCTCGGCAGGGTGGGAGACACTTATCTCACCGCTAAAACCTCTGTCACCCAATGGAAGTGATCCGCTCAGTTCAAGTACATTTTGATCTAGCTTTTTATGGATACCCAAAGTTCGCCGAGATCCTGCGGGTCCTGTCAGGCACTGATTCATTACGCGGATCACCGGGTTGAACGGAGCGATCTTCACGTTACAACTATATCCCGACGGGCCCGGTGTGACGCTCAGACCTACGACGCTGTCGTTGATCGGCAACCCGGATACTTCTGCTCCATATGACCACTGCAGGTCATCCCACTCCCAGCCTTGTGGGATCGCGAAGCCACGGAAGTAACTGTCATCACCAACGATCGATCCAGTAACCCTTTTGATCCCCGCGGCGACGATCTTGTCGACGATAGGATCGATACTTTTCATTGGATCCTCGGCGCCATTGAATCGGGTCGACATCGAAACATCGCCACGTCCGAAAATGATCAAATCGCCGGTCAACGTTCCGTCCGATGTCGGAGTCGATGCAGAATAAATACTCGTGACGATCCGATAATCCGGCCCAAGGCGATCAAGTGCCGCTGCGACGGTGTAATTCTTCATGTTCGAGGCCGGCATAAAGTATTTCTCGGCATTCTGCTCGAACACTAGCTTGCCAGACGCCAGGGACGTTATCTTCACGCCGACCGAACCTCGCTGAACCTCAGGCTTTGCCAAACTTTGCTGCAGCCGAAGGGTCAGATCGTTCAATGTCTGAGTATTCGTTGATAAAGCTGGCGATGGCGTCGGCGAAGGAGTCGAAGTTTGCGACACGACGCTCAGCGCAGTGCAGAAGACTACCAACGTCGGGAGAACCGCGGATCGGAACGAAAGTTTTGGCATAGATCTATTTTACTAAATACTGCTGATGGCACGAAGATTTTTCGGAGCCGTTCCCGATATTTTTCACCGCTACGGGTTACGGGGAGCGAAGAAACTCATATTTGTAAGATCGCTTGAAGGACTTATCTGCTGCGGAGCAAATGTGTAATGCCCCTTCTCGACCGACACGGTATAGACCTGATTCGACGCGACATTCGCGAAGCTAAAGTATCCGAAAGTG
>DAIOWA010000051.1:0-10140 GCA_036758705.1 Pyrinomonadaceae bacterium
GCTATAACAATCCAACTGCCGGGCCGAATCAGGGTCAGCCGTTTATCGTTATAGTGCCCGGAATGATGACAGCCCCCTTAGCGAATGCGGGGAGCAGGATCATAGCTCCGGCAATTGCGAACTTCTTCCGTCCAAACGCGCCAAACTATTTTCTGGCGTATGCCTTATCAGGCGGAGCCTTGACGAAGCCGGCTTTGGATTCCTTACTGCCGGGCTCGCTTCGCACTCCGGGTACATTCACTCCGTTCGGAGCCGTAAATGCCCAGGTTTCCGATGGAAATTCGAGCTACAACGCCATGAATATGGAGTTGAAGAGACGATTCTCAAACAATTTCACGTTCCTCGCGAGCTACACATGGTCGCACTCGATAGACGATTCGTCGGATCTGCAGACGCTGCTTATCCCGCAGGACGTCCGCAACTTCCGTGCGGAGAAGGCGAATTCGCTGTTCGACCAGCGGCATCGGTTCGTATTCAGTGGCTTGGTCGCCTCGCCGACAAGCTGGAGAAAGGGCAGTACCTGGCAGAAGATCTTCTCGGACTTCACAGTTGCTCCGATCATTGAGGTCTCGTCGGGTCGTCCGTTCAACATCATTACGAATGTTGACGCGAACAACGACCAATCGTCGCAAACCGACAGACCGACATTGCTCTCGGACGGCACGCTCTGTGTGCCGGGTACAGGCGGATGCTCTCCGTTGATCGTCGGTGGGCAGTTCGCAACCGGCAGCCTCGGACGCAACATGGGAATCACCCACTCGTATGCCTCGGTAGATCTGCGGCTAACTCGTGCGATCCGCTTCGGCGAGCGTTTCCGTCTCGACCTGATCGGTGAGGCGTTTAATATGTTCAACCGATTCAACGAAGGGTCAGCCACGCCGTTCTACGATGCGGTCAACTCATTTGGCGAACGTGCTGGCAACGGACGATTCTTTAGCCGCCCGACAGCTTCGTACGATCCGCGTCAGTTCCAGTTTGGAGCGAAGTTCAGCTTCTAAAGGACTCTCATACTCCTCCTCGTCGGCCGCAGGTTTCATCGCCTGCGGCCTTTTTGTAGGCGGAAACCCGACCGGTAGAGGAGGTGCCTCGTCACCTGTCGCCACACCAAATCGTGCATTGACACGGCTTTGCAGCCGTGGAATACTGATCGGCCCGAGCTTGATCGCCCGGCTGATCTTTGAAAATCCGCTTAGAATTGCAAAATTTCCGTGCGTGGGACAGTGGGACACGGGGACACGGGACAAGCAAAGGGAAAATATGATGCCTGTAACTTCTTGAAAGTTCGTGTAAGTCGTTGATCTTGATTCGAATGAATCAAGATCAACCCCGCGAAATGGATCGAATCAAGCGAGTTACTCCGCTTTCAAGACTCGTCCAACTACCGGATAATCGAAGCTCGTGCAAGGACTTTCGGCAAAGATCAAAGCCATATCGGCCAAACTCGGTTTCGCCAAGTGCGGGATCGTGCGTGCCGATCGGCTAGACGCGGAAGCCGGTAAACTGAGAGAGTGGCTTGATAGGGACTTTCACGGCGAGATGCGATGGATGGATCGGCCTGAACAGGACCGTGCCGATCCGCGAACGGTAATCCCCGGCGTGCGGTCGGTAGTCGTCCTCGCGACCAACTACTTTACGCCGCACGACCATTCGGATGGTCCCGATCGCGGCAAGATCTCCCGATACGCCTGGGGCGACGATTACCATGACGTGGTCCGAGAGAATACACGAACGCTATTGGATCGACTAAAGGTCGAAGATCCGGAGATAGAAGGGCGAGTTTGTGTCGACACCGCTCCAATGATGGAAAAGGCCTGGGCGGTTCGTGCCGGGCTCGGATGGATCGGCAAGCATTCGAACCTGATCACGAAAGATGTCGGTTCATGGGTATTCCTCAGCGAACTGCTGCTGAATGTCGAACTCGAATATGATCACGACATCGTCGAAGATCATTGCGGAACGTGTACTGCCTGCCTCGACGCCTGCCCGACCTCCGCGATCGTCGAACCGTACGTGGTTGATTCTCGCAAGTGCATCTCATACGCGACCATCGAACTGCGTGACGAAACGCTTCCCGAGGAGATCGCGTCTAACCTAGACGGTTGGCTCTATGGATGTGACATCTGCCAGGACGTTTGCCCATGGAATAGGTTTGAGCAGCCGACTGACGAGCCGGGATTCGAACCAAGGCAAGGCGAAACATCACTTTCACTCGCCTCGATTGATAGAATGGAACACGAAGAATATGTCGAAAGGTTTCGCGGCTCCGCAATGAAACGTACTAAACTCGCAGGCCTAAAAAGAAACGCAAAAGCTTTGAATAAACTGGAAACTCGAAACTGAAAACTCGAAACTGTACCAAAATCTCTTTTTGACGCCGAATGACGCTGCTCGATGCACACAACCGAACCATCCGCGATCTGCGAATCTCGCTGACCGATCGATGTAATTTTCGGTGTTTCTACTGCCTGCCAAACGGCGAACCATCGCTCGCTCGCAAAGAAACAATACTCACTTTCGAAGAGATCGAGCGTATCGCCCGCGTATTCGTTTCGCTCGGCATCGAGAAGATACGGCTGACCGGCGGCGAGCCTCTCATCCGTCGCGATGTTCCGCAGCTAGTCGCAAAGCTTGCGGCCTTGAAACCGGAGCTAAAGGACATCGCACTCACGACCAACGGTTTTGATCTTCCACGTCACGCCGAAGCATTAAAGGCGACCGGACTCGATCGCGTGACCATCAGCCTCGACAGCCTCGACCCGAAAAACTTCGAAGATATCACCGGAGTCGATGCTCTTGGCAAGGTGTTGGAAGCCATCGTCGCCGCTCGCGAATTTGGATTCGAGCCCATAAAGATCAACGCCGTCATAGTCCGCGGCCGCAACGATCATGAGGTCGTAGATCTTGCCCGCTTCGCCCGCGAGAATAAGATCTCGATGCGATTTATCGAGTTTATGCCGCTCGACTCCGGCGACGAGTGGGATCGGAACCTGGTTGTGTCCGGCCGAGAGATCCGTGAAATGATCGACCGAGCATTTCCGCTCGATCTGATCGATACAAACCGTGGCAGCGAAACGTCCTGGAAGTATCGCTTCGCGGACGGCTCCCCCGGCGGGATCGGCATCATCGCCCCCGTCACGGAAATGTTCTGCGGACAATGCTCCCGGATCCGCCTGACCGCCGATGGCCAGATCCGCACGTGCCTGTTCTCCACGGTCGAACACGATCTGCGAAGCGTAATCCGCAGTGGAGCGTCCGACGACGATGTGGCCGAATTCATCCGAGGCGTGACCTTGAAAAAGGAACCGCGTCATTACATCAATGACACGGCTTTCACCCCCGCAAGCCGGACGATGAGTTTTATTGGAGGCTAGGTTTCGCGATCAATGCGACCGATCTGACCGCTTCACTTTGATCTTTGAAAACCGAAAGCACCAGGAAGTCGTGCTTAACGAGGTTTGTTCGGAACGCGGCCTCGAATTCGTCCAGATCATGTCCGGGTGGAGGCTGGTGGAATAAAAAGAACCATCCCTGCGGCTTTAGCAATCGGCGAATCTCGGCAAGTTCGGCGACCGGATCCATCCAGAAGATGTTGATATTGAAAAGGAAGATCTTGTCGAACGCCGAACTAGGGAATGCGCTATCAATGAGATCAAGGTGTAAGATCTCGGCTCTGTCAGTCGCGACAAACTCCTCGTTCGATCGGGTTGCCGCCGCAACCATCTTCTCGGAGCCGTCGATCGCGGTCAGATGCCCGTCGTCAAGCTTCTCGCAGATCAGCGGAATCGAATGTCCGTAACCGCAGCCAATCTCGAGGATCACATCGCTCGGCTGGACATCAAGAATATCAACCGCCCACCGATATCGGTCAGGTACAGCCACCTTAGGTACCGCGACGGCCGAACATATCGAGGCCGACGGCAATGACGAGGATCGAACCCTTAATGATGTCCTGCATAAAGTCGCGAACGTTGAGCAGCGACATACCGTTATCAAGGCTCGCCATGATCAACGCGCCGAGACACGCACCGAAGACTGTCCCTCGGCCACCCATCAGCGACGCTCCGCCGATCACGCACGCGGCGATCGCATCCAGTTCCTTCAGCACACCGGCATCAGGAGCCGCACTGCCGACCCGTGCCGTGAAGATCAACGCGGCGATCCCTGTAAACGCTCCAAGAAGAGCGAACACTTTCAGGACCTGCCGCTTGTTGTCGATCCCCGAAAGCCGAGCCGCATCGGCATTACCACCGATGGCGTACAAGTACCGGCCGAAAGTCGTAGAGTTCGTGATGAACGCTCCGAAGAGAGCGACACCAAGCAGGATGATCACCGGAATCGGAATTCCACGATATGCATTCATTACCCAAATGAACGCGACGACACCGGCGATCGGGATGATCGCCTTGACCATCTCACCTCCGTAATTCGCTTCGCCGAGGCCGTAATCCTTTACGGATCTCGCATTCCGATAAGCCATGAAAACAACGAAGCCGATCGCAACCGCAGCAATAACCCAACCTCCGATCGGCATGATGTATTCGTTACCGATCGCCTTAAAAGTTTCATTGGCGACCGGCACAGTGTATCCGCCTAGCAGCCATTTCACGGCCCCTCGCCAGGCGAGCAATCCTCCAAGCGTCACGATGAATGCGGGAATGTTCAGATACGCGGTCAATGCTCCTTGGAACACGCCGATCACAATGCCGACGAGGATGGCAAATATGATCGACGGAACCAGGCCGAATTCATACGTCGTCATGCTGATCGCCGCAATGCCGCCAGCAAATCCGAGCACCGACCCAACCGATAGATCGATGTTGCCGCTGACGATCACCATCAACATCCCAACCGCGAGGATCGCCGTCACCGACATCTGGGTTGCGAGGTTTGAGAGGTTTTCCGGGGTCAGGAAGATCGAGCCGGTCGCCCAATGAAAGTATGCCCAGATCAACGCAAGTACGCCGATCATCACGTACGCCCGGAGCGTCGCGGTCGAGATCTTCGATTCTTTTATTTCGGCCATGGTATTAATGATTTCCGGTTGCCGCTGCCATTACCTTTTCGGGCGTCGCCTCGCTTCGCACAAACTCGCCTGTCACGCGCCCCTCATGCAGCACCATCACACGATCAGACAGTCCAAGCACCTCAGGCAGTTCGGAGGAGACGAGTACGATCGCCAGACCCTGTTCGGCAAGCTTGTTGATCTCTGCGTAGATCTCTTGCTTTGCTCCAACGTCTATTCCACGAGTCGGTTCGTCGAGGAAGAGCACCTTCGGATTCGTCAGCAGCCACTTTCCGAGCACTACCTTTTGCTGGTTGCCGCCCGACAAAGTTCCGGCAACGGTAAGTGGCGAATTCGCCTTAACCCGGAGCGACTTCATCGGCCCATTTGCGGCGATCGTTTCGCGTGTTCGATTCGTCAGAAACGCTCCCGAGATGCGCTTGAGTCCGGCAAGGGTCATGTTGTCGAGTATCGTTTGTTCGAGAATGAGTCCGAATCGTTTTCGATCTTCGGTTACAAATCCGATGCCTTCACGGATCGCGGAAGCGGGCGAATCAAGATCTACACTTCGCCCCTCGACAACAACCTGGCGAGAATACTTACCGGGCCAGGCTCCGAAGATAGACATCAGCAGTTCCGTGCGGCCCGCCCCCATCAGGCCCGCGATTCCAAGGACTTCACCTTTTCGAACGTGAAAGCTGACATCATCTACAACGCGTTTGTTTACCGCGTCAATCGAGTACGCCGTAAGATTCTTGACCTCAAGCACGGTCTCGCCAAAATCGTGATGGCACTCAGGAAAAATGTTTCCGACCTCGCGGCCCACCATCAACTCTATGACCTTGTCCTTGGTCAACTCCGATGCATTGTGCGTACCGATCGTCTTGCCATCGCGTAAGACCGTAATCCTGTCGCTCATCTCGAAGACCTCGTTGAGCTTGTGCGAAATATAAACCATCCCGACGCCGCGAGCCTTCAACTTGCGAAGGATCGTGAAGAGCGTCTCGACTTCGGACTCAGTAAGAGCGGCGGTCGGCTCGTCGAGGACGAGGATCTTTGCCTCTTTCGACAATGCCTTGGCGATCTCGACGAGCTGCTGTTGACCGATGCCGAGATTGCCAACGGGAACACGGGGATCGATATCGAGATTCAGGTCTTGCAGGAGTTTCGACGTGCGATGGTAAAGCTCGGACCAGTTGATAACGCCGAGTTTCGACGGTTCTTTTCCGAGAAAGATGTTCTCACCAACGGTCAGTTCCTTGACCAGCGAAAGCTCTTGAAAGATGATCGCGACGCCCGCGTTCTCCGAATCGCGGATGCCGCGAAACTGCCGCACCTGATCGTTGATAATGATGTCGCCTTCATAAGTTCCGAAGGGATAAACGCCCGACAACGTCTTCATCAACGTCGACTTACCCGCGCCATTTTCACCAACGAGCGAGTGGAATTCACCGGCCTCGAGCGTAAAGCTCACGCCGTCCAAGGCTCGAACCCCAGGGAATTCCTTGACGATGTTCTTCATCTCAAGCAGCGGCATTGTATTTAGATCGTCGTAGTTCCGAAAGCCGTCGGAGGCTGAGGTTCAAAACAATTTACCACAAAGTTCTCTTAGTAAAGATAAACGCTTCGCATCGCGCGACGGATCTCGTCATTCTGCATGAACCAGTACCACACTTTTCCGCTGCGAAGATTTTCAGCGCTCAGCAGAGTGATCCCCTGATCGATGCCAAGTACGTCCGGCCCGACCCATCCCGTCTGCGGATTGAACGCATCAGCAAATCCGTACGGCCCGTAGACCTTCGCTCCATATTCTTCCTTCATTTTCCGCAGCGTTGGTATCGTCAGATCCGGCGTGAACATCAGCGATCCTGCCGGAGCCGCAGGAACGACCGAACCGTCGGTCTGATCATGACGCGGCGGAGCTCCCCAGCCGACGTATCCTCGTTGGCTATCGGAGGATGTCATGCCCCACATATTACCCCCGAGTTTTGGATATTCTTTGCTCAGTTCCTCCGCAAAGAATTTTTGCTGAGCTCGCGTGGCGTTTACCGAGTTGTCGAAGTAGTTCATGAACGGCGGCCGACGCTCCTGTTTTCCGCGAAAATCAATCCATGCGTGCGAGAACTGATGAATAAACATCGGCGACACGGATCCGATCCATCGAATGCCGCGGTATTCATTCCACGGCCGCTCCCATGCATACCAGGAATTGGCGGGGATCGCGTTGTTGGGAGCCCCGATAGCGAGCAGATAGAGGATCGCATCCTCGCTGTATCGCGCCCAGTAATTGTCGAGAAATCCGGTCTCCGGTTTGCGTCCATGACTGATCAAGTACGGATGTCCATTCTGCATGTACTTGAAATCGATCCGAGCGTATAGCTTATTTGCGAGATCGACGATCTGCTTATCTTCCTTGAAGCACTGCTTGACCGTCAGCACACCCGCCATCAGCAAGGCCGTATCGATCGTCGAGATCTCGCTGTTGAATCGACGCTCGCCGGTGTTGTAGTCAACGAAATGATAGAACCATCCGCGATCGTGAAAAGAGCGGTTAGCGAAAAAATCCAATGTATTACGGGCACGCTCCTTTGCCTGATCGCGGCTAACCCAACCGTGATCAGCTGCGATGCAATAGCTGCTCAGAGCAAATCCGGATGCTGCGATGCTCGCGACGTTATTACTGCGATGATCCGGCTTCCGATCGCCTCCATCAGCCGGCGATCGGTCGAGTGTCAGCCCATTCGCAGGATTCGTGCGTTCCCAAAGATACTTGAACGCCCGCTTCGACACGTCCTCGAGAAACGCGCCATCCTCCGGTGACACGCGCGCAGTTGGAATTGGATTCGCGGGAGCCGGGTCGATCGTGATAACGCTCTGCGGCTGAGACGCGAGAGGCCCCATTTTGGGATCGACCACCTCGAAAATGCTCTGCCCGCCGTTGTCGCTGCTTGTGCCGATGATCACCTGAAATTCCCCGGGCTCGAGCACAGGTTTCAGATCGCGGCCGAGGAACATCAGATCCTTCGGAGTTATCGTGAACTCCACTCTCTGCTTCTGACCCGGCTGGAGCGTGATACGTTTGAATCCTTTCAACTCTCGGACGGGTCGCGTCACGCTCGCGGCGAGATCGTGAATGTAAAGCTGCACCACCTCGTCGCCGGCAACTTTTCCGCCGTTCAGCACGTCGACTTTTGCCGTGACATTTTCGTTCAATCCGATCTGAGTCTTGCTCAATGTAACCGGACTCAGGCGGAAATCTGTATAACTCAGACCGTAGCCGAACGGATAGAGCGGAGCATTGCTGATGTCGAGGTACTTAGACGAATACTTGTTCGACTCGAGGAATGGCCGGCCGGTATTCTTGTGGTTATAGTAGATCGGGATCTGGCCAACCGACCGCGGAAAAGTGATCGGAAGTTTCCCGCCGGGATTCGCATCGCCGAACAGAGTGTCGACGATCGCAGGGCCCGCCATCGTTCCTGGAAACCACGCAAGCAGGATCGCCGGCGAGTTCTCCGCAAGCCAATTGATCGTCAGCGGGCGACCAGTGATCAGTACTACTGCATACGGTTTGCCGGTCGCGTGGACCGCCTTGATGAGATCAAGCTGATGTCCGGGCAGATCGATGTTGCTTCGCGACGAAGCCTCACCGCTCATCCCCTGACCTTCGCCGACTACCAACACAATGAAATCCGATTCCTTTGCGGCATCCACAGCCTTAGCAAATCCCGCAGTCGAATTGCAGGGAATGTCGCAAGCCTCTTCGAACCGCATCTTGATTCGCGGATACTTCTGCCGCATCGCCTCGACGACCGTGATCGGATCGGTCGGCTTTCCGTCGCCGGACCAGTTGCTGTTCATCTCGGCCTTGTTATTAGCAAGCGTTCCGATCACCGCGATCTTGCCGATATCTTTCCTGATCGGCAGCGTCTTGTTTTCATTCCGCAACAGCACGAAACTCTTCTCGGCCGCGAGTTTTGCGACCTCGCGATTCGCCTGGCTGAATACCTCGCGCTTCTCGAGTTCCTCGTCTGCCCATGGGTTATCGAACAGCCCGAGCCGGAATTTGATCCGCAGAATATGGCGAACGGCGTTATCGATGGTCGCCATCGTCACCTTCTTTTGCTTGATCAGGTCCTCGCCATACTTGTTGTAGTAACGGCTGACCATCTCCATATCGGTTCCGGCGTTCAGCCCATACATCGCCGCGTCGGCTTCGGTGCGAGCGAGTCCGTGGAACATCAGCTCCATCACCGCCGTGTAATCGCTCACAACCAGCCCGTCGAATTGCCATTCGTCTCGCAAAACCTTCTTCAATACGAAAGGATTTGCCGTCGCCGGAACGCCGTCGAGGTCGTTGAACGACGTCATGAAGGACCCGACCCCAGCATCGAGAGCGGCCTTGAATGGCGGAAAATATTCTTCGCGAAGAGCACGTTCGGAAAGGTTGGTCGTATTGTAGTCGCGGCCAGCCTCAGCCGCTCCATAACCGACCCAGTGCTTCGCGGTCGCAAGCACTTTATTCTTCGCGCTGTAATCGGACCCTTGAAATCCGCGGACGCGGGCAGCGCCGACCTGCGACCCAAAATAGGCATCTTCACCGGCGCCTTCGATGATCCGTCCCCAACGCGGATCACGCGCAATATCGAGCATCGGTGCGAACGTCCAGTGAACACCCGCGGCTCTGGCTTCCGCAGCAGCGATCGCCGCCGTACGCTCCATCATCGCCAGGTCCCAACTCGCCGCCTCGCCGAGCGGCACCGGGAAGATCGTCCGGTAACCGTGGATCACATCGAAACCCAGCAAGATCGGTATCTTCAGCCGCGATTCGAGCGCCGCCCGCTGAAGTTCATTCGTCATCTTCGCCCCGCGAACGTTCAGCGTCGAACCAAGCAAACCCTTGCGAGCCAATTCGAGATGTTCGGGCCGATATGTCCCATTCGAGTCACCATCCAACTGCTGAAGCTGGCCGAGTTTCTCCGCAAGCGTCATCTGCGCGATCAGTGCCGTGATCCGCCGCTCGACCGCCTGATCTTTCGCGGACAGACTAGGGGCAGTCGCAGTTCGACGTTGGCTCGATGCGGTGTTACCGCCGGACGCCGCGATGATCGCGAACGCGAATAGTGCGGTGATGAACT
>DAIOWA010000052.1:0-10070 GCA_036758705.1 Pyrinomonadaceae bacterium
CATCCTTTCTCCTTTGGATGTGGCACGTGCCACATTTTTTTTCGCCCGCCTGCGGGTGATTTTTTGCACCGGCGCTCTCGCGTTTCTCGGCGGCTCCGAATTTCAAAATTTCAAATATCGAATTTTAAATTTGGTCATGCTCAAATATCCAAAAAATCAAACGGAACCCGCTTCTCGATCAGATGGTGGCTTGCGGCGAGATTGAGATAGAGGTCGAGCCCGGCGGCCATTCTTTCGTCGATCGAATACGAAATATTTTGAGAGAGATATTCGATGAGCGCGTCACTCGAAAGGCCGATGTCGGTCCGGTAGTTGGCGGCGATCTCTTCAAGGTGCGAGAGCCCTTCATCGCGGGCGGCGGCAAAGTCGATGGCCACGCGGTCGCGGCGGGTCATCCACATCGCAAAGACGAACCCGAGGCCGGTATATTGTTTCCAAAGTTCGGCCAGGTCGAATGTACGGACAACCGGCCCACCCGCTGACGCGGGCGGTTCTGACAATGCGAGAGCCGGATCGCCTATCAGGAGTGCGGCATCCGAAGCGGTAAGCATCTGCGAGATATTGGGAGCCGCGTCACGCCACGCGGGCTCGAACCCCAAAAACTCGCGGAAGATGATCTTAGTTAGTACGACCGACGTTCGCGACGACGTGTCGAGAGCAACTGATCGCACATCGGCAAGATCCTTGCCATCAGTCACCAAACAAACGCTGCGTACACGTTCCTTAGCCCCGACACATATATCAGGGATCAGCCTTACGCCTTCAATGAACTGCGAGGCTATAACGGGAACCAGAGCGGCATCGACCCGGTCTTGCATCAAAAGTTCCGCCGAGCGGGCCGGAGCGTTGTCGAGAATGATCTCAACCTTGCCGTGATTTGATCCGTAGAGAAAACTCCAGACGAGCGGAGCGGTATTCGAATAGCTTGAAGCAGAGATTCGCGGCGGGTGCATTACGAAAATTTTCTCGCATCGCACGCAAAACGCAAAACCGTGCTAACCGCCGAACACGTCAGCGTACTCCGGTGTTTTCTTCAACTTAGCGAGTGCGAATGGACACGTCGCATAGATCTTCAATCCTTTCTCCCTGGCATACTTCACCGCCTCTGCCAACAGCTTGTCGCCGACCTTCTGCCCGCGAAGACTGTCGTCGACCTCTGTGTGATCGATGATGAACCCGCTTTCGCCCGCAGTCGTATAGGTCATCTCCGCAACGCGGTTGCCGTCTTCGCCCCGAATCAGAAATCCGCCGCGGCCGCCCTTCTCAACGTGCTTGATCTCCATTACTCGCAATTCTATACGGGCAGAGAGGTTCATGAAAGCTCAATGATGCCGCTTGGCAAGTATCTTGATTTTGGCTCGTTCGATCTCTTCGCGAAACATCGGAGCGATCGCAAGCACGCGGGAAAAGTCCCGGTTGGCATCGTCATCGTTTCCCATCGCCAAATAGGCATAACCGCGGAACCGCATAGGCTGAAGCAGGCGCGGATCGAGCCTCAACGCGGTCGAATAATAGTCGATCGACTCCTGATACCGGCCCTGTTCGAAACGGATCGCACCGCGGCCTATGTAAGGACTCGCGAGGCCTTTGTCGAGAGCATTGGCCCGATCAAAATCGGCCATCGCCTCGTCGTACCTCAAAGCAAGTCGGAGAAAATCTCCCCGGCGAAAATAGGCTTCGGCGTCCTCAGGATCCAACTCGATCGCCTTGTTTACGGATGTCATAGCGTCCGTGATTCGGCCAAGGTCCTGAAACGCCATTGCCAAAGCAAGATAACCTCTTGCGTACTTCGGCTCGATCTTGACGGCCTGTTGAGCATCATCAAGAGCCTGTGAAACCTTATTAGCGAGCAAATAGGCGATACATCTGGCAGAAAATGCATCGGCGTTAGCGGGTTTCAATCTAATGGATTCTGAATAGTCGGCTATTGCGAGGTCCATCTTGGCACGTGCAAATTGAACATATCCGCGATTCAGGTAGGCTATCGCCGTCACCGGATCGTGAAACGTGATGCGGTCTCTAAGTTCGGAATCGTTGACCGACTGGGTAAAGTCGTTCGATCGAACTTTAACAGCCTTCGGTTTCGAGCTGATCTCGATCGCCTTGGTTAAAGTTTCGAGGGCTCGATCGAGATCACCCGCCTCGTAATGCTTGATTCCCTTACTGGTGAGTTCCGCAGCTTCGAGCGAGATCTGAGAGAAAATATTGGTCGATAAAATTAGGATCGCGACGATAAGAGCTGGTCGTTTCATAGCTAGTACTCCTGGGGTATGAGATCGGCTTTTGACAGCCGTGCAGAATTAACTGGCTAAGAATGTAAACACCGTGGCACATCCAAATGTTTCAGAAAAAAATATCGTTAACCCTCTTATTTACAACTATTTAGCGGGATATTTTGAATACTGTTCGACAGCTCGAATTTTTGTCCATCGAACAAAAAAACGAGCCTCTTTCGAGGCCCGCTTAAGGAGGACATGATCACATGTCAGGACATTTATGGTTTCGTTGCTTTTACGTTCACTACTTGAGTTGGTTTGGTAGCGGGCCGAACGGAGCCTGCAGCGGTTACGGTTGTCGGCGCGGTTGTGAACCTATAAACGTTGGCCGGTTCCGCCAGAACGCGATAGCCCTGCGGAACGGTAAAGAGCGACGGATCCGGTTCGGAGCGAACGATGTTCGTAACGCGATAGGTCTGTTCGCCAAATCTCGGATCGCTGTGCTTTGAATAGACGACAAGTCCGAGTTCCTTTGAATACCAGCGTTCGTAAACTATCTCGATCGGACGCTCGTTGCCGATCGCACCTTCGGGGATCGTCGTTACCCGACGCGTGCCTTCCGCAGTGACGCCTTCGATATCACGAGTTCCGAGCTCCTCAGTCTTCGTGTCGTACTTCGCTGATGAGCCGGTCGCGAATGCGAATCCTCCGTCGCCATTGAAAGTGGTGAACGATCCGCCCGAACCGGCGATAGCGACCGCGGGGGCAGCCGCACGAAGTTCGACTGCCTTCTGCTCATATTCTTTAGCCTTCGCGGCATATTCCGCACGCTGAGCTTCAGTTAACGTCGTCGCCGTCGCAAGTTTGCGTTCGATCTCGACTCGCCGGCCTTCCGACATTTCGCCGTTAACACCGCCACGAACGATCGTCAGATTCTGACCGCCGCCCAAGGTTGCTATCCGCGCGGTTCCGTTGAGCGTGTCGAGCATTACGCGATGCCCGACCACAGGATCGAGGATCGTGGCTCCCTGGCCAAGGCTGAAGGTCGTACCAAGCACGCCGCCCGCTCCGCCGGACATTTCCGTGCGAAATCTTCCTTCGCTGTTGCGAAACATCTTAGCCGTGGAGCTGCGAACGATCCGGTTGCCGTCGGCAAGCGTCTGGATGCTTTCGCTGATCGCTTCCGCCGAGAATGGAGCGTTTTTGATCGTCTTCTCATTGCTCGCCGCAACCTCAGCGATCACCTTTCCGCTCTGTTGGGCGTATACGCTCACGCCGGCGAGAATGAACAACACTAAACCTGATATGACTTTCATTTTGTAATTACCTCAAAGAATTATTCGAGCAGTCTGACGGCTCTGGTGACACCGTCCGGGCCGATAAGAAGATCTGCCTTGACCGTTGGCGAATCGTTCTCAAGCGAGACGTCGAAACCCATCGCAAACAGCGTCGAGCGCGGCACGTCCAGCCGAACGACGCGACCGCCCCGGACGGATTCGCCGCCGTCGCCCGTGTAGGTTACGGCTACGAAATGATTCTCACGGTTTTGCGAATAGCTTGCTTGTTCGACTCGCGGCTGCGGCCTGCGGGTTTCATGTTGGATCGCGTTTTGAACGGTCGGAGCCTCAGCCGGAATGTCCGATCCAAAATCGGCACGGCCCGACGTAAACCCCTTTACATATTCCACCTGAGGAGTGGAGGGCCGTGCCTCGTCCGGCTTTGCGGCCGGGGTATGAATAATATTAGAAACGTGACCGGCCCCATCTTGTTGCAAAAATAACGCGAATGCAGAAATACACAGGACGGCAGTTAACAATGTTCCCGCGATCATCCGATGAGCGAAAACAAACCCGCGAATACTCCCGCGGGCCGGTTCCGTCTTGTCGATCCGGCTGAGAACTCCCTCGAACAATCCCGACGCCGATGCTACGCGGTCGATCTCCGCATCGGTCATACGCGATGCCGTCAGCAGATTCCTTCCGATCGCATCGAGTTCCTGATTGTCGAGTTTGCGTTTCAGCATCGTCATACAAAGGACGCCTATTCCGGCGTTCCGGTTACACGTACTTCTTCAGTACCTTTCTCAAACTGTGCCGCGCACGCCACGCTCTTATCTTTACCTTCGACACCGACCAGCCAAGCAGATCGCCGATCTGGATAACACTCATCTCATCGACGTAGAGCATTTGCAGCAAGGCCCGGTCGTCTTCGGGCAAATGCGACAAGAGCTTCTGCGAGAGGTCGCGGCTGATGAGTGATTCCTCGGAGCTAAGGCCAGTCGAGGCCGTGAGATCGAGGATCGTGTCTGTTTCTCCGGCCGTTAATTCACACTGCAGGTCTTCCGGCTTTCGTTTCTGCGAGCGAAGAGTGTCGAGGCAGGCATTTGCAGCGATACGGCCGAGCCAACTCGGTAATGAAAGCTCGTGCTCACCGCGGAACTTCGGCAGCTCGACAAAAGCCTTCGCGAACGCGATCTGGATTATCTCCTCTATCTGTTCCGGGCGTTGGAAATAGCGAGCGGCGGTGCGGGCGACAAATCTCTTATGGCGGTCGAATAGCTGCTCGAATGCAGTTTCGTCGCCGGAAAGTATCAGCTCGATCAGTTGGGAATCAGTCCTCACAGCGCGCACGGCTCCGCTGACGACCTTTTCGTCGCCGGCGTAGCCAAGTATGCCTTCAGGCTGGAAAGCTTCCCTTATGCTGGTCATTCCTCGCTTCGAGTGATTTCGGACGATCCGCAAGGAAGGACGGCGGCCGCCGGATCACGGTTACAGAAAAAAGTTTTGCTCCAGCGGCCTTTGATACGACGAGGCGGCTCGACCCGGTCGCTATCGCTCGCGGTTCCGACCTAGCGGTCTTTGGGTACTACCAGGCGGCGACGAGCTTGTACGACGAGTCCCGGCCGCTTTGAGGTAACGTCGATGCTGCGGTCCTTCGGGCTCTCGTCAAAGGGAACCTTGGGAATGTAGGTTACAACGTAGGATGAATCGATGAGCCTCGCGACAACGGCCGTACGCTCGATCATCTCCTCCAGCGAGGTCGGCAGCATGATCTCGCCGTTGGTATTCTCGGCGAGTTTGCCGAGCTGTTCCTCGGCGTTTTCGAGGTCGGCCTGACGGTCCCGCATCTTCTTGAGGAACTTGCGATCGGTATTTATCGTCGGCCCGACCTTCGGCATCTGTGCGGTATCTTTTACGCCGGGTGGAAGCGTCGCGGCGATCTCGGGTGGCATCGCGGGCCGCGGCGGAGTTTTCGAGATCGCCTTGGTCCGAGGTTCGATGTCGGCGGTTTCGAGCTTTGTATAGCTAATGACGTGAACGCTAATGTCTGTGCCGAGAAGCCGCTGAAACGCATCAAATCGTGCCGAGCTTCGTCCGCCGGAATCGGTGCCGTCTGTGATCAGTACTAAGTGCTTGTTATCGACGCCGCTCTTTTGCATAAAGTCGGTAGCGAGCGTTATCGCATCGACAAACGCGGATCTTCGACCGAACTTCGCCCGTTTGATGGCGGCGAGAGCCTGATCTTTGTCGTCCGTCCATTCCGACAAGAATTCAGCCTTGTCCGAATACTGCAAGACCGCAAACGAGTCGCCTGCCCGGAGCGATTCGACCACGCCGCGGGCCGTCTTTTTGGTCTGATCGAGGCTTTTTACCGCACGCATCTCGCCGCCAGTGTCGAGCACGATCAAGACATTCGCGGGAATCCGGCGGACGCTCTGCGGCTGATGCAGGACGTTATCCTCGGAAATGACGAGATCATTCGCGGTGACATCCTTGAAGAACTTTCCATCCTCATCAAATGCGAGAACGTTCAGCTTTACCTCTTCCGTAACGATCTTTACCTCATCTGGTGTCTGCGTCGGAGACGGCTTCTGACGGCCGCTTTGAGCATCTGCCGCGATCGACACGGAAAGGATTAGTCCAAGAATTAGGGCGTATTTCGACATCATACAGTTAAGGTATGATGCCCGAGAATGACAGTGATTTGCTTGGCCTCTCATAGTTTCGGATGCCGATCGACAAAGTCGAGGAGGTTTTTTGCATAGTCCCCAAAGGAAGGACATTTGATGTTGTGTCCGGCTAGCAGCTCGTCCGCGACGGCCGTGTCATAGGTTTGGGCGAGAAAGAAATACGGAACCCCCGCGTGCGGCATTCCGGTAAGCGCCGGAGAGAATGGCAGATTGAGTGCCAATTGGGTCAAGGCCGCCGGCGGTGTGATCAGGCTTCGTCCGCCTGACAATTCGGCGGCGATCACGTCAAAAAGCTCTGCGGTGGCGAGGGGCTTCGGGTCTGCGAGAGCGATCGTCTTGCCGACCGCCGAGTCGTCGTTGGAAAGCTCCGCAATTCCCTCAACCACAAAATCAACCGGAACCAGATTCAGCCGCACCTGCTTATTGCCCACGTTCAAGAACCGCAGCAGTTTTGGCGCCATTCGCAGATACTGGATCAGGTAATAGATGCCGTCATACTTCGCCGTTTCGCCGGTCTGCGAATCGCCCACCACGACCGAGGGGCGAAAGATCGTCAGCGGAATTTCACTCTTCAATTGCTCAACCGAAAGCTCCGCGAGGTACTTGGTCTCCTCGTAATGATTTCGAAATCCCTTGTCGTGTTCGAGTTCGGTCTCGAGTATGTGGCCCGTTCGCATTCCGGCCACGTAACAGGTTGAAATGTAGTTGTAGCGGCGAAGATTCGGCAGCGACAGCACGAAGTCGTTAACGTGCTTCGTACCGTCCACATTCACCGCGACCGCTAGATCTTTTGCAACCGCAAGGTCGTAAACGGCGGCAAGGTGAAAGACATCTGTCGTTTCTTCCCGGATCACCGCAAGATCATCCGCCTCGATGCCAAGATCGGGATTTGTGATATCACCCTCAACGATCGCGAAATTTTCGACACCGATACCCGAAGTCTCCGCGATCTTCTCAACCGCAGTTTTTGCAGCCTCGACAAACGGCGGCTGGACAAGCAAAAAGAATTCCGTGCCCGCCGAAGCCAGTCGGTTCACCAGCCGCTCGGCGATAAAGCCGGGAAATCCTGTGATGAAAATGAAGCGATCACTCATTCTTGCCTATTCTCAAAAATACTCCAGCTAGGGCGGTCATCCTAACGAAAGTCGCTCCTGCTTCTCTTGGCGTACTCTGCGTCTTTGCATGACGCTTCCTGGCATATCGTGAAACACGCAAGAAGCTACACGCCAAGTCGCGAAGAACGCAAAGAGTTGAATGCGTCATGCGCAGTTTGTACGGCGTGGGACACACCACTTCTCTTAAAACCCGTATATACAATAGTTTACAGGTGTCCCGTTTTTCTGTCCCACAGCGCGCACACATTGGTGTTGTTCCGTTCCATTTCGCGACACACAGTTTTTGTTCCATTCGGAACACCAAATGAACCACCTGTGGAAAACCGATATCCATTGTTTATGGTGAGGTTTACAGACGACCGTGTCATTTTTGCTGTCGGTGATGCCGTCAAATTGAAACATCAAATGGAACACTCCTCTGGTTCAGATGTTCAGAATAACAAGCTAAAGCTTGACTCTGAACTTTTCGAGGCTACCCATGATCGATTCAAATTGGAATAGCAATGCGTGAGAAATGCGTGATTCGTGAGATATGGTTAATAATTAAGGTTTGAAAATGTCGGCGGCGATCAGAATTCCAGAACCACTTTTCCAAAGCTCTTGTTTGATTCAAGGTATTCGTGCGCGGCTTGAACATTGGCGGCCGTGAAGACCTTATCGACTATCGGCTTGATGGATCCGCTTTCGATGTACTTCATCCCGTGATCAACGAAAGCCCGCGTTGCTTCGGCTTTTTCTTCGACGCTCCGGCCTCGGAGTACGGTGCCGATGATCCGGGCTCGCTTTTGAAGCGCAAGTCTCAGATCGAAATCAGCCGTAGCACCGCCGGTTAGGCCGACGAGTATCAGCCTGCCTTTCGTGTTCAAGCTCGCGAGGTTTTCGGTGAAGTAGCTGGCACCGACAAGATCGAGTATTACGTCGGCTCCACGTCCTTCGGTAAGTCGTTTTACCTCGTCGGCGAACTTGGCGTCAGGTGTTGCAATGCCGTGGTCGAGTTGCTCAAGTCGCTCAAGCTTGTCCGCGGTCCGCGATGTCCCGATCGCTGTCGCTCCGGCTTGCTTCGCTAACTGTATCGCGGCGACTCCTACGCCCGAGGCGGCTGCGTGGATCAGCAAGGTCTGTCCTGCCTTCAACTCGCCCAGCGTAAAGATCGCGTCGTGCGCGGTGATGAATGCTTCGGGGATCGCGGCGGCGTCCGTGAATGAAAGCTGATCGGGAATCTTAAAAAGCAGCGATTCGTCGATCGAAACCAGTTCGGCCTGTGCTTCGCCCGCGGTTATCGCCATTACGCGGTCGCCTGGATTCCAGGCACTAACTTCGTCTCCTATCTCGACGACTTCACCAGTGAACTCCAGGCCGGGGATGTTCGACGAATAGCCTGCCGGTGCCGGATAGAATCCCTTTCTCTGCAGCAGATCGGCGCGATTCAAGCCTGCCGCACGCACGCGGACCAGCACTTTGTTTCCAGACGGTTTCGGCGGATCCGGAACTTCTCTGATCTCGAGATTCTCCGGCCCGCCGAATTGATCTATATAAACGGCTTTCATACGGAACGCGGACATCCTTGTCCGCAATTTCTGGAAACGCTGTAAATACACGCGGACGAAGGCGTCCGCGTTCCGCTATTTACGCAGCAACGACACGACGTTGTTTGCTTTGAGCGAATTGCCGGTGGCTCGTTGGAGGTCGGCGATCGACTTGTTGAGATCGGTCTGGGCTCGGAGCTCGTTGCTGCGGGCGACGGTGAGTGCGGTCTGGCGTTCGAGCACCTTGTACACATCCGACTGGCCCGCGTCGAGCTTACGCTGTTCGCTTTCGTATTGCTTCAACGAACCTTCCCGAGCGACCGCTGCCGAACGAAGCTTTGCCTCAGCCATACGCAGCGACTGGATCGCATTTCGAACATCGACCTGGATCGTCTGCTCAAGCTGTGCCCGCTGCGTCTCGATCTTTTCACCTTCGACAAGCGCTTTGCCGTAATTTGCACCGGCAGTCTTATCGCCGAAGAGCGGCAGGTTGAACGTCACACCGACCCGATACGTCGGATACTTGCCGCCAAAGATATCGCCATAGGTACTCGAAGGACTGCCGATCGATGAATTGATCAATCCATTGACCGCTTGGAGTTGAGCGGCTCGACACGCAGCAGGATCTGTCGAACTTGCGCAGAAAGGGCTGTCGAATCCCGGATTCAAAACGCCGCCGATGCCGGCCGAAGTATAGCTCGCAACAAGGTCGATCTGCGGCTGCTTCTGATTGGCGTAGAACCTGCGGTCGATCGCGTTGATGTCCTTTTGAACCTGATTCAGCTCAAGCTCCGGCCGATTATTTAGCGCAGCATCGAGAGCCTCGCTAAGGGTTGTGTCGGGCGGTGTGATGTCGACCGGATCGACGGGCGTAACCGACTCGCTCCAGATCTTCGCGTTCTTATTCGGCGAGATCAGATTCTTAAGCGCGTTCTCAGCCTGGCCGACGATGTTCAGAGCTTCGTAAACGGCCTGCTCGAAATTCGCCACCTGAGTCTCGGTCGCGACGATGTCGATCGGGGCAAGCTGGCCTTCTTCTACAAGGCGCTTGTTATGTTCGTACTGGTCCTTCGCGTCTTTTACGCTGTCGCGCTGAACTTGCAGATTGCGAAGCGCAAATGCAAGGTCCCAATAAGCCCGCTGTACATTCACGATCGTATCGATCGTCTTCTGGCGAAACTGGACGTCCGTCAGAGATAGATTACGTTTTGCGATCTCGATCGAACGACGCTGCTGATCAAAG
>DAIOWA010000053.1:0-9844 GCA_036758705.1 Pyrinomonadaceae bacterium
GCCCATCTTGTAATCGGTATACTTCACGCGGACCTTCATCCGCACGACCTGTCCGCTGTCGAATACCAACTGATCATCGGACGACGCAAAAGACGGGAACCAGTATTTGCCGTCGATATTCTCACGCCACGTTTCAACGATCGGATACTTATTCCGCTTGGTTTCCGGAACTGCCTTCCCCTTTGACTTCACGATCATCAGATCTTCGTCGTCGACCCAGATGCGGCCGGTGAAAAGGCGAATACCGGACTTTGGATCAGGCATCACTTTCGGCGTGACCTCGAAAACGTGCAGGTTCAATTCGTCGATCTTCTCTTTGCCGAGATACTGAAAGTTGTACTGCGAGACATTCTTCGGCTCTAGGGCGAACGGATTGACGCCTCCAAGATCCTCAAGGTCTTCTGCCGTTATCGAGATCTCATTGAGCGTCGACATTGGTGCGAATAGGATCTTTTCGAACCGCTTGCCGTCCGAGGTGAACGTCATAAACGAGTCACGACGATAAACGCCTGTGATCTGTCCGCCCAACCCGATCGTGCTGATCGTCGCGTACCGGTTGAAGACGTAGTCCGTAAGTGCCTGGCGAAAAGAGAATTCGTTAGCCGTGAACTTAGCCACCATTGCGTCGACTTCCGCCTTCGACAGGTTGCCGGGTGTGATCGTCGATCCACCTTGCGCAAACGTGACGGAGGCTACTAGGAGCGACAATGCAAAAAGAAGCGTAACTTTCCTGATCATCAACATATAGATGCACTTAAACCGTCGATAGTTCGCAGCATCAGTTAGAACCGCCGCTGGTAAGCGGTGGGCTCGCCGAAAGGCGTCCGCGCGTTAAAAGCACGGCTGAAAACAAAATAGGACGACCTCGCAGGGTCGCCCGTATAAGCCGAAACATCGTGTCGCCGTCTGCAACCGGCCACTGGCCAGCCCACCGCGTACCAGCGGCGGTTCTGAGTTAATCGACGAACTGAATATCGACCTCGTGCGGAATGATCCCGGCTTCGAAACCCTCCCTTAACAGGCGTCGGACGCCTTCTTTACCGCGTTCGCCGTAATCGAGCGTGAGGTCATTGACCCACATCGCGACGAAACGATCCGCCAATTCCGGAGCCATGTCGCGAGCGAACTGCATGGCGTACGCGAGTGCGTCCTCGCGGTTATCCATCGAGTATTGGATGCTGCGGTGGAGATGCTTGGAAACCTGCTTCATCAGGTCGTCGCCGAGGTCGCGGCGGATGACGTTTCCGCCCATCGGCAGGGGCAACCCGGTCCTTTCGTGCCACCATTCACCGAGGTCGAGGACCTTGTCGAGGCCCATTTGCTTGTAGAAAAGCTGGCCTTCGTGGATGAGCAATCCCGCGTCAACCCGTCCTTCAAGTACGGCGTCGATGATCTTGTCGAACTCGACGACTTCGTACTGAAAATCCTTGTTATAGATCCGAAGGGCAAGAAACGCGCTCGTGAGTTCGCCCGGAATGGCGATCTTCATCTGCCCGATCTCATCGGCGCTTCGCGGCTCCTTAGATACGACGATCGGGCCGTACTTGTCGCCGATGCTCGCACCATGCGGGAGCAGGGCATATTTATCGGCTACGTAGGCATACGCATGAAAAGAGATCGCACTGACGTCGAATACGCCGTTCTTGGCGTCTTCGTTAAGCGACTGGATGTCCTTGAGCGTGTGCTCGAACTTCAGGCCTTCGGTTTCAAGCTTGTTAGTTGCAAGCCCGTAAAACATAAATGCGTCGTCCGAATCAGGCGAATGGGCGACGGAAATTGTGCGTGGTTCGGTGGTGGTTTCAGCCTTAACTGACATAATACTAGTACTGCTTGTAGAAAACGTTAGTATCGTAGAAAACTTGTATTCTATCGTTTTCAGCGTGTTTATCAAACAAAGTTTGCAGTTCTTCGACCATCGCCGAATATTGACGATCAGACTCGGATGGCATATATAACGATGAACTGACCCGGCCCTTGATCCCGTCGAAATCGAGAACTTGTTTGTTCGCAAAGGTTGCGGTGCGAAAATCGCCTTGGAAGTAGTTTTTTAACGTCGTTTCGTTGATGTTGTCGTGGCGGACCTTCGTATAGTCGTTGGCGTATTTCAACAGCAATTTCTCGTATTCGATCAGAAACGGCGTCGTATCAAGCTGTCGCTCGTTCCACATCAATGCAACCCAACCACCGGGTTTCAGTATCCGTTTGAATTCCTTTCGGGTCGGCTCGGGCTCAAACCAATGAAAGGCCTGTGCCGCGGTTATAATATTGACCGACGCGTTGAAAAGATTCGTCGCGGTTGAGGTGCCATCGATGCTGTAGAAATTTGGATAGGCGGCAAGGAATTCCGCCGCCGCTTCACGCATCTTCGCATTCGGCTCGACGCCGTAAACGACGTTGCCGCTATCGAGGAACAGTTTGGATGAGATACCCGTGCCCGAGCCGATGTCGGCAACCAGGGACTCCGAGTTCAATCCCATCTCATCGCGAAAAACGTTAAGAACCTCGGCCGGATACGACGGACGATATTTAACGTAATTCTCGACGCGATTCGAGAATCTTTCTACTGAATCAGACTGCTCCACTTTAGATAAATCACCAGTTTCGAGCGATGAGTTTTGAGTACCGAGTTACTGGAAACTCGAAACTCGAAACTGGTGAATAATTTTCTCAATCACCAGCCAAAAAGAATGTCATCATCCACTTGCCGCGTTTCTTTTCGAAGCCCGCTCGGTAGTCTACCGAGCTGCGGAGAAATTCTTCCTTGATAAAACCTTCGAGGCCGCCAAGCGTCCTTACTTTTTTCCAGCCAGGATATTCGGACTTGCCGCTCTTCGGAAGCGTTTCCTGTTCCATCTTTACGAGATTATAGGACAACTTCGCGCCTATCTTTCCGGTCGTCGTAGGTTCGTCGCGTAGGTTCACGTCGGTACCAAAGACAACCGAATGATCGAACGCGTCGAGGCCATCAGGCCAGTTTGAATAGGAATACGGAGCCACGAATGAATTCTTTTCAGTTCCATCGCTCCAAAACGCGCCGCCGTTTTTTATTACATTACCGAACGTCTTCCAAAATTTGGAATTCTTGTTTTCGAGCTTCCAGTCCCGCTTGAACCAGGCGATGGTGTCGCGATCGCCAAATCCGTTGCGGATCTTGGGATCGACGATGGAGTAGATGTACGCGGCGTCCCTGCGATCCACCGCGGCGATCAGTTTCGTTCGAAACGCGAGAAATGACGGATCCTGCGAAGCTTCATCCACCGGCTTCAAGTAGACTTCCTGAGCCAACAACGTCGCTGACGCGGCGGCAACGACGATCAATAAAAAGAGAACTTTCTTCATCCTACTCCTCGGGCACTTCGTCGCCCGTCCATTTGGTCTTGCTCGAATGGGGAATGTCGAACTGATCGAGGATCCTGTAACAAAGATGATCGACCAATTCTACAATTGATGTAGGACGGTGATAGAAACCGGGACTTGCGGGCAAAATTCGTGCACCCGCACGAGATAGCCTGAGCATATTTTCGAGATGAATGGAATTGTAAGGCGTTTCGCGTGGCACGAGGATGAGTTTGCGGCCCTCTTTCAGGCAAACATCAGCGGCCCGGTGAATGAGATTAGTCCCCGCTCCGCTCGCGATCGCCCCGAGCGTGCCCATCGAACACGGCACGACGATCATCCCCGCTTGTTTGTTCGAACCCGATGATGGCTTGGCCGCAAGATTGTCGAGCCGCCAGTACCTAATGAGTCGGGATTCCGCATCGAATCCGAGCCAATCGTTGATCTGATGGACGGCCGGGTTCTTGAGGTTCACACCCATTTCGACCTGTGCGACCGTCGCGGCGGTGCCGGACATTATCAGGTTGATCGTCTCCACAACGCCGCTCTCGGCCAGAAGCTGCAGTGTTCGGTGCGCGTAGATCGTTCCGGAGGCTCCCGTGATGGCGACTGTCAATTCCATAAAACTTGTCTTGATTCTATCTTTCGGCGAAAGCCAATGAAAGCGTCACGATGCGGCCTAAGACCAGTCTGTTTTAACAGTGTTTTGTCCCGTGTCCCGTGTCCCGTTGTCCCACTGTCCCGCGAACTCAAATTTTCCCCTTTTTGGCGGAATATCCGCCTTTTCAAAGACCGGGACAAACGTACTATGTATGGAACATCATGTCAAGAAAATAACACGCCACGGATACGCCCGGCCAAGTTTTTGACTGTTGTGATACGAACCGGCGTAATTCGACGCGTTATTAGGTTGAAGAGCAACCTCGGCGGGAATAACCGCCCAGGTCAAAAGGGTTTAAGAATATCGAAAGGAGGTGCGAGGCAATGAACATCATCGAATGCATTATCGAAAAAGTGATAGATCTGGCGGGCAGCGACGCATTCGCGGCGGTTATGATCAAGATCTCGTCCCTCTATAAGTACGTCGGACTTTTCGTTTAACTTAGCAATCGTTCAACTCTTTCATCGGTCAAAGCAGTCATTTATCTTCTTCTTGAGTCCTTGGCGGGGAACGATTTCCCCGTCTTTTTTGTTTTACAGAAGCCTGCGCGTTAGCAAGGGCGTGACTCGAACTTGAATGTTACGCCCTTGCTTACGGGCGGGCTTCTGCATCCGTCGTCTGCATTTGTTACTCTATCCGTTCAATGAATCCCGCAGATATTCAAGACATCATCGATCAGATCCGCGATGGACGGATGGGCGACGACGAGGCGGTCTTCAAGTTGAAGAACCTCTCGTTTGAGGACATCGGCTATGCACGCGTCGATCACGGGCGGGCGTCGCGGCAGGGCTTCCCGGAAGTGATCTTCGGCCAAGGGAAAACGTCCGCACAGATCTGCGGGATTTTCGAAAAGTTGATCGCCCGCTCGCCGAATGTGCTGATAACACGAACGAACGCCGATGTTTACGGCGACATTCGCAATATCTACACCGAAGCCGAATGGCACGAAGCAGCGAAGGTGATCCGCGTGATGCGTGATCAGGCGGATCTCGGCGTTGGTGAGATAACGATCTGCACGGCGGGAACCAGTGATATTCCCGTTGCCGAGGAAGCGGCTCTCACAGCCGAGGCGATGGGCAACCGGGTCCAACGGATCTGGGACGCGGGCGTTGCCGGAGTTCACCGGATCCTCGCCGAACGCGAACGGCTCCAGAAGTCGAAAGTCGTGATCGTAGTCGCGGGAATGGAGGGAGCTTTGCCTTCAGTGGTGGGCGGTTTAGTCAGTGTGCCGGTGATAGCCGTGCCGACAAGCATCGGTTACGGAGCCTCGTTCGGCGGCGTCGCGGCCCTCCTTGGAATGCTAAACTCCTGCGCATCCAACGTGACCGTCGTCAACATCGACAACGGCTTTGGTGCGGGATTTTCGGCTAGTTTGATCAATCGGAAATGACTCTCGTATGTTACCAATTCGAGTAAAGACGAGAATTGATATTTTCGATGACGCGAATTGTTTGTGTTAAAATCTTCCAATTATGGCTTCCAATATTATTGAAACCATTAAGAATCAATCGAAGAATCTTCCCGTTTCCGATAAGGTTGAACTTATCCGTTTTCTCACAGAATCGCTTTCGCTGCGCACTGCAGCCAAACCGCTTGAGTACGGGAAATATAACAATTCGGGACGATCCCTGAGTTCGCTCGATGACTTCGAGATAGCGGAATGGCACCCATCCGAGGTCGAATTGGATGGCCATTAAGTACATTCTCGATACTCATGCTTTGATCTGGCACCTTGAAGGGAACCGTCTGCTTGGTTCCAATGCGAGATCCATCATCGATAACCCACAAAGTCAGCTGATCCTTCCTGTCATAGGCCTCGCCGAAGCAATGTTCATTGTCGAAAAGGGCCGAACGGCTATCCCCGCGGTCAGCGATCTTATGCACGACGTGGCGAACGATCCTAGGATCGATGTCTTTCCTCTAACTCTGGGAATTCTCGACGAGAGTGCCGCTCTTACATCAGTACCGGAGATCCATGATCGGCTGATTGTTGCGACCGGCGTATACCTGCAGAAACTTGGTGATCACGTCGAGATCCTGACAAAGGATAACGAGATAATCGTATCTTCGATACTTCCCGTCTGCTGGTAATTCCGCTCAATTCAGGATCGACAGATAAGCTTTCCACGGGCCGACGGCTTCGTCGTAGCGTTTGGCCATTACGGTTGCGATCTGGCGGATGTGGGTGAGGTCGTGGACTACCCAGGTCGCGATCAGTTCGCTTAAGGAAACCTCGCCGAACTGCGGATGGACGCCTTTTAGTTCAAGTTCTTCATCGACCAACTCCCAGGAGCGAAGGATCTCGATGTTCTCGTTTCGGATGCGCTCGAATTCGTCGAGGCGGTCCGCGAGCGATTCGTCATCCGGCCTCTCGAACTGGCCGTAGCGATCGAACGGCGGAAACGTCCGATCGTCCGCCTGAGCGAGGATCACTTTCGCCCGCGGTATCCAATCCGCTTCTTCGGCGTAGATGTAATGGCCGATGATGTCGAATGGCTCCCAGTTGTCGCGGTCACCTTTGCTTGCCGTCCACTCCGCAGACAGGTCGCTGAGCAGAACGCGAACGGTTCCCGGCGTCGTCGATAGCACCTCAATCGAGCGCTCAAGGTCGAATTTCATATTGCTGAACTCCGACCGAAAGTACGCATCAGATCGCCCCGAGGTTCCGAATAATGAAAAAAGAGCCGAAAAACACGGCTCTTCGATGAACAAAATTCGTAACGGCGAATTTATGCGGCTACGAGGTCCATATCGAGTTCGAAAACTTCCTCTTTACGTTCGGCACCGCCGAGCATAAGTCGACACAACGCACTCACGACATCCGGATCGAAATGACGTCCGACCTTGGATGCGATCGCCTGCAATGCGTCGTCGACAGACATCGGTGTTGTCCCGTTTCGTTGAGCGGTAAGCGAATCGAAGGCATTCGCGACCGCGAGGATACGGGCGTTGAGCGGTATCTGGTCATGCGAGAATCCACGCGGCTGCCCTGATCCATCGAAATGTTCGAATTGATATCTCAGCACCGACGCGACCTCGTCCAGGTCGCGAACTCGTTCGAACAGCTCCAGACCATCCTCGAAACAGCTTTCGATGAAACGATAGTCGCGGTCGGTAAAATCAGTCTGTTTTTGTGTGCTTTCATTCGCGAGCCCGCTGAGCGGCGTTTCGTGAAGATATGCGGCGAGTGCGAGTTTCTCGACATCCGGGCGGTCGAGGCCCATTGCGTCGCCGATCGCGCTCGCCAGATCGCGAACTCGTTCGGCGTGGCCGCGGGCGGCAGGATCCTTAGCCTCAAGCCGCTGCATCAACACTTCGATGAACGCATCGCGAGTCGACTTCAGCGACGATTGAAGGCGTTCGTTCTGAAGCTGAAGCTGCCGCTGGCCCTTCACCGTCTCGTAATGCTGAAGCGCTCGTTTGACGCCCGCTGCAAGTTCCTCGTTGACCCACGGCTTAGTTACGTACTTATAAACAACGCCCGAGTTGATCGCCTCGACGAGCGTGCCGGCATCTGTATAGCCCGTGAGCATAATGCGAACGGTCTGCGGCCGCATATCGGCTGCCTGCTTGAGGAAATCTATTCCTGCCAATCCTGGCATCCGCTGATCGGAAATGATCAGCGCCACGTCATGAACGGAAAGAATCTCGAGTGCCTCGGCTCCGCTGGATGCCGTGAACACCTCGTACGAATCGCGAAACAGCCTTTCGAGAAGGCGAAGATTCGCGGTTTCGTCGTCAACACAAAGGATCTTATAAGCTGAATGCATGCTGCTGTACCTCTAAATTAGTGTGAGAGTCTGAATGAACGGCGGCCTTGCACGGCAGCCGTTGAAGAAGCTCGACGGTAAAGGTCGTCCCGACGCCGGGTTTGCTTTCCACCTTGATCGTGCCGCCGTGGTCTTCGATGATCCCGAATGAGATCGAGAGCCCTAGTCCGGTGCCTTCGCCGACGGATTTGGTCGTAAAGAACGGATCGAAAATGCGGCCGGCGACTGCGGGATCAATGCCGCAGCCCGTATCGCTGATAGCGACGAAAACCTTGTCGTCCGACGCTCGCGTACTGATCGTCACACGGCCGGGATTTGAGCCGACCGCCTGAGCCGCATTTACAAGAAGGTTCATCCAAACCTGATTGAGTTTTGCGGAATACGCCTCGATTGCCGGAAGCTCACCGAAGTCGCGGACGAGTTCGATCGTCCCGACGCTGAAGTATCGAGATAAGATACGGATCGTCGATTCGATCCCTTCGTGGATGTCGGTTCGCTTCAATTCGGCTTCATCCAGCCGCGAGAACGTGCGGAGATTTTGGACAATATCGCGAACGCGTTCGGCTCCCTCGCGGCAATCGGCGATGATCGAGTCGAGATCTGCAATCGTTCGCGCATATCCGATCTGCTCCTTAAACGAATCAGCGGCCTGAGCGATTTCCGACGGAAGCTCGACGTGCTCGTAGAATCGGACAACACGGGCGAGATCGTTGACGCAGCTGCCAAGCAGGTCAAGATTGCCGTAAAGAAATCCGACGGGATTGTTGAGTTCGTGGGCGATGCCCGCAGCGAGCTGGCCGATCGACGCCATCTTTTCGTTCTGAACGATCTGCGCTTGCAGGCGCTGCAGCTGCTGTTTACCGCGAATGAGTTCTTCGTTGCGAGCTTCGAGATCGGCCTTATATTGTTTGGCGTTTATCAGCAGGCTTCGTCGTTCGAGGGCACGCGTCACTGTCAGGGCGAGCACATCGTTGTCGCACGGCTTGATCAGATAGTCGAAAGCCCCAAGCCGAACCGCGTCGAGCGCACGCTGCGGACGATCGACTCCCGAAACGACGATAACCGCCGTTCGCGGATAAACCTCGATTACCTTTCTAAGCAGTTCAATACCCGAAAGTCCGGGCATGATTATGTCCGTGACTACGAGAGCGTACTCCGTCGACTTCAGCGCGTCGAACGCCTCGAGAACGGTCCCTGCCTCCGAACACTGATACGCATCACCGAGCGCTTTCGCCAGGCTTCTGCGCATCACGGGTGAGTCGTCCACGATCAGGATCTTCTCGCGTTCGGTGCGGGCTCGCTCATTTAGCTGGTCGAGCGGAATTTTTGGTACGAGACCCGACAGGGTCTGTTGAAGCTGCATAGTGGAAGCGGAGTTTCTTGACGTGCGATAGCGAGTATCCGCGAGAAGTCCGCCATGATGTATGGCAATACGCGTGCCTATATTCGGGCCTTTGAGAAGCGCCAATACGCGATTTTTCGGTCAGGCTGACCGAAAATGAGGATCGAATTGCCTGTTTGTCTGAGTCCGATACACATCGAGCGCTGACAATTAAAGTCAGCGATGCCGAAATTTGTCAGGTTAGCTTACGGATTGATGAGGACGAGAAGGCGGTCGGCCCAATCGCTTCGCGAGTTGCGAAGGATCTCGTACTGGACTTGCGCCATCGAAGGGTTCTTGAGTTTGACGTACGTGCGGCCGAGGTTATAGCGGGCCTGATCGAAATCCGCGTCGTAGCCGACCGCGTTGTTGAAGGCTGTCAGCGCTTCATCAAACTTCTCGACTTCGAAATAGCTCTCGCCGAGAAAGTTGTAGTTTTTCGATTCAGGCTTGTAGATGAGCAGTTGATCGAACGTCGCGATCGCATCATTCCAGCGTTTCTTGTTGAAGTACGCCTGGCCGAGTTTCTCCAGTGCGTTTGCATGATCGGGTTTGATCGCAACTGCCCGGCGATAAGCCAGGATCTCTTCATCAGGTTTCTTCAACTTGTTGAGCGTCAGGCCATAGGCGTACTGCGTGTCAGGATTGTCATCGTCCAGGCGGATCGCGTTCTTATATGCGTCAGCCGCCTCTTTG
>DAIOWA010000054.1:0-9765 GCA_036758705.1 Pyrinomonadaceae bacterium
ATGCAGATCCTGAAAAAGCTCATTGTATTTTCGTTACTCGTTTCGGTGGCCTCACCAATTTTTGGTCAACTTAAATCGGATATCTATCCTGTCAAACGAGAAGAAACCCCCGAGACATGGAAACGTGACGGATGGGCCGCACTCGATTCTAAGAAGAATCAGAAGAAACCAAAACGACGGGCCAAAAACGTCATACTTTTCATTGGCGATGGGATGGGAGTTTCAACTCTGACCGCCGCTCGCATCTTCGAAGGCCAACTTCGCGGCGAAAGTGGGGAAGAAAATCGGCTCAGCTTTGAGGAGTTCCCGTATTCAGCCCTTTCAAAAACGTATCAGGCGAATCAGCAAACCCCGGATTCGGCTCCGACGATGAGTTCGATCATTACCGGCGTAAAGACCGATGAAGGAATAATTTCCGTCAATCAGAACGTCCGCCACGGAGACTACACGACTGTTGCGGGAAACGAGGCAAAGACTCTCGTCGAATATGCGGAAGAATCTGGACTTTCGACAGGCGTCGTTTCAACCGCTCGGATCACGCACGCGACACCGGCAGCCTGCTACGGACATTCCGCTTCACGTGATTGGGAATCGGATGCTGATATCTTCTCACGCTCAAAACCCGCTTACGATGCAAAGTTTCCGGATCTCGCCCGGCAATTGATAGAGACGAAATACGGCGATGGGCTTGAGGTCGCGATGGGTGGCGGACGCAGCAAGTTTATTCCAAAAGAAACGCGCGACCCTGAATATCCGGCTCGAAATGGTGAGCGGCTTGACGGGCGCGATCTGCCCGCGGAATGGACCAGGAAGTACAAAGATTCAGCCTATATTTGGAATAAACAGCAGTTTGATGCGATCGACGCCAAGAAGACGAAACACCTGCTCGGCCTCTTCGAACCGTCGCATATGAAGTACGACTTCGATCGCCCAAAAGATACGGCCGGTGAGCCGTCGCTTTCCGAAATGACCTCGAAGGCTATCGACGTTCTTTCAAACAATAAAAAAGGATATGTCCTGATGGTCGAAGGCGGCCGCATAGATCACGCCCATCACGATGGCAACGCGTTTCGCGCATTGACGGACGCGGTCGCTCTATCCAATGCGGTCCGTACCGCAGTTCAGAAAGTGAATCTGGAAGAGACGCTTATCATCGTTACCGCAGACCATAGTCATACGTTTTTCATTCAAGGATATCCCGGCCGCGGTAACAACATCACGGGCCTCGTTCGCCAGATCGACAACAAGGGCGATCAGGAGAAGGAGCCGAAGCTGGACCTTAATAAAAAACCATTCACAACGCTTGGCTATTCAAATGGTACGGGAGCGCGGAAGGGAGAGCGGCCGACACTTACAGAGACAGAGGTCACGTCGCCTAACTATAAACAAGAAGCGAATATTCCACTGTCGGGAGAGACGCACGGCGGCGAAGACGTCGCTATATTCGCGATCGGCCCGAACGCCGATCTGATCCGCGGCTCGATGGAAGAAAATTGGACGTTTTATGTGATGGCCGATGCCCTCCGGCTTGCACGAAAAAAATGAAGATCGTATTCATGGGAACGCCCGCTGCGGCGGCCGTTTCGCTTCAAAGGCTGATCGACGACGGGCATGAGATCGCGGCGGTTTATACGCAGCCCGATCGTCCATCGGGCCGCGGCAACAAGATCACCTTCTCGCCGGTGAAGCAGTTCGCATTGGACCGCGACCTCACGATCCTTCAACCGACAAAGATACGAACAGAGGATTCGATCGCTGAGTTCCGCTCGTTCAGTGCGGACATTGCCGTCGTCGTCGCCTATGGACGAATCTTGCCGGACTCATTTCTCAAAGCTTTTCCAAACGGAGCTATCAACGTTCATTTCTCTCTGCTCCCGAAGTATCGCGGAGCGGCTCCGGTAAATTGGGCGATCGTAAATGGTGAGAGCGTAACCGGCGTCACAACAATGAAGATGGACGCCGGGCTCGATACTGGTGACATTCTGCTACAGCAGGAAACAGGGATCGGTGAAGGCGAAGATTCGATCAGTCTGATGTCGAGGCTTGGTGATATCGGTGCGGATCTCTTGTCGAAGACTCTCGCGGATCTGGGCTCGATCGCGCCGCGAGTACAAGATCACGCCGCAGCAACTCTTGCTCCGATAATGAAGAAAGAAGACGGGAAGTTCGAGTGGACTTTTGCCGCCGACCGGATCGCACGAATGGTCCGCGGATTTCAGCCGTTTCCTACGACTTACACTTTGCTTGACGGAAAGAAGCTCACGATCTGGAAGGTACATTCACGGGTAGAGACGATTATCGCAGACGCGGGAACCGTACTAGCCGCATCAGGCGATGGCCTTGTCGTTTCCTGCGGAAATGACACGTCGGTTGAAATCTCCGAACTTCAATTGGAAGGTAAGAAGAGGATGGCCGGCCGTGACTTTCTGAACGGGAGCAAACTTAGTGTTGGCAACCGACTTATTTAGGTCAAACGTCGAGCAGCCAGTTTTCGGCAGCTTCCTCGGTATCGAAAGCCTTCAATGAAAATCCGCGATTCTCGCCGACAAGGATGCCGAAATTATTGAGGCTCGCGTGCTCGGCGTGAAGATCAACGAATGCAAGCCGGACATCCTTAACCGGCAGATCCGCGAGGCCGGTAACGAGCTGATGAACCTCTGCGATCGTGATCATTTCGGCGATGTCTTCGATCACCAAAACCCGTTTTAATCCGGACCTGATCGCTTCCTGCGCGATCTCTGACCAATAGGACGTCGCGATATCGAGAGTGCCCGTGTCACCCCGGACCAATGCGAACAAATAGCGTCCTCGATCCTCAAACTTAAGTGAATACTTCTTTCCGATCTCTATACTGCTTACGTTCATCGCTAAACACTTAAGTATAATGATTAGTTACCAAAAAATAAAATACCAACAAAGATATTTATAGCAACAAGATATCGATTTATCGCTGATACGGTGAGGCGGAACATGCAGCTATCAAGATATACTATATCAATGGACTCGGGGTTTGATCATTTTAAGATCGCGGCATTTTATAGGTTTTGTGATTTGACGGACATCGATCTGCCGTCGTTGCGGGATTCGATTCGCAGGTCGATGAAGGAACGCGGGATCGTCGGCACGGTGATCCTTGCGAGCGAAGGTGTAAATTCGACTGTTTGCGGACGAGAAGGCGAGATCGATCGGTTTGTAGGCGATATCTCATTGTTGCTGTCGTCAGAGATCGAACCCAAATATTCGTATAGCGAAGAGCCGCCGTTTCGCAAGATCGACGTGAAGGTCAAACCTGAGATCGTTACGCTTAAGAAGGAGGTCGATATCGATCTTGGGCGGGGAACTCACGTTTCGCCGGATGACTGGAACGAGATCATTTCAGACCCCGACGTGATCGTGCTTGATACTCGAAACGACTACGAATTTCACACAGGCACCTTCGAACGGGCGATAAACCCGGGAACCGAAAAGTTCAGCGACTTGCCAAAGTATGTTGCTGAAAACCTTGATGCCTCAAAGCATAAGAAGGTCGCGATGTTTTGTACAGGCGGCATTCGTTGCGAGAAGTTCGCTCCGTATATGCGGTCGCTCGGTTTCGAAAACGTTTACCAGCTTCAAGGCGGCATTCTGAAATATCTCGAAGAAGTTCCTGTTGATGAACAACGCTGGACGGGTGAATGCTACGTTTTCGATACGCGCGTTACTGTCGATAGTTCCCTGAACCCCGGAAATTCTTCAGACCTTTCGCAGACAGAGTAATGCCAGTTTCACCGGCACGCATCGCCGCATACGAGATACTTCTCCGAGTGGAGAGCGATCAAGCTTTCTCCTCTGCACTTCTTCCTCGATACGAATCCGAACTCGGCGAAAAGGATGCGGGACTCTGTCACCAGATCGTACTTGGAGTGCTTCGGCGCAAGCTTTATCTTGACAAGCGAATACGCGAGCATGCCGGGCCGAAAAAGATCGACCTCGAAGTGCTGACTGCACTCCGAATTGGAGCCTACCAACTACTTGAACTCGACCGCATCCCAGACCATTCGGCTGTGAACGAGAGCGTCGGACTCGTTCAGCGGGCGCGAAAGACATCCGCGAAAGGTTTTACGAATGCGATACTTCGGAGGATCGCGGCAGCACCCGTTCAGCAGGACGCCGATCTTTCACATCCTGATTGGCTCCTCGAAAGATGGGCCCGGCAATTCGGCCGCGAACGAGCCGTCGCGATCGCGGAAGCAAACAATCGTCCTTCGCGTATCGCATTTCGTCGAACGGCGAAAGATGGTGAAGCTCCAGACAGTACGACCTCGAACATCGTTGACGGAGCGTTCATCGCCGATCGACTTTCCGCATCGCTTAGAGACTTGGCCGAACAAGGAAAGATCTATTTCCAGGACGAGGCGTCGCAGATGGTAGCCGGCCTTGTCTCAATTCCGGATGGTGGTCGATTCCTGGATGTATGTGCCGCTCCCGGCGGTAAGACGTCATTGATCGCATTGAAGAACCAAACGGCGTCGGTGATCGCGGGCGATCTGTACTACTCGAGAGTCGAGCTTCTGCGGTCAACTTGTGTTCGGCAGGGAATTTCGTCCGTTCAGGTTGTGCAGGATGACGCCGCGATCTCGTTGCCGTTCGCTGATGTTTCATTCGACTCGGTTCTCGTAGACGCACCGTGCTCGGGCACCGGGACGATCGGCAGTAATCCGGAAATACGTTATTCCTTGCGTCCGGAAGATATTGAACAGCTATCCCGTAAACAACTGTCGATACTCCGAAATGCATCGAAGTTGGTGAAGTCGGGCGGGCGATTGTATTACTCGACGTGTTCGTTGGAACGAGAGGAAAATGAAGAGATCGTCGCCGCGTTTCTCGCTGAAGAGAATGATTTTACAGCCGTTTCGGACTCCATCGACGCGCGATTTAAGACTCCTGAAGGTTTCGGCCGAACTTTCCCTGACCGAGACGGCAATGACGGGTTCTTTTTCGCCGAGCTGGTTCGCAGTTGACAAGGATCGGACGATTTTCAATAGCGGCGGGCAAAATGATAGTATTTCCAAGAGGTTTTTAAGGCTTGAGCGTTATTTCAACAGGTCTATCCGCGATCGGTAAGCTCGTCTTCGTCGGCGTGCTGTTGGCTGCGTTTTTGGCTGCCATGGCCGGCGTCGTATATATGTCGCTGAGCGGTTCCGAGGTAAAGGTTCCGGACATTACCGGCAAGGATTTCGTCGACAGTGAAAAGGAACTCGCTGCTCTCGGCCTTCGGATCCGAAAGCGAGCGGATCGTGAAAGCACGGAGAAGATCAATACCGTCATCGAACAACTGCCGAGGGCAGGTGATACGGTAAAGTCGGGGCAATGGATATCTGTGGTTGTGAGCAAAGCGGGACTCACGCTCGACCAGGCGCCTCCGCCATCGCTGAAGAAAGACGTCGAGCAGGACGATTCGGAGAAGATCGGCGAAATGATCTCGGATAAGCCGAAGAAGCCTAAAGCGAACACCAATACGAACGCCAATACGAAGAAAGGCACGGATCTGAACGCCAATGTGTCAACATCGAACTCCAACGATGCCAAGGCTGACACAGGCGACGATAAGAAGGATCCGGCGGGCGATAAAGGTGATAAGAAGGACGATAAATCAGATAAGAACGATAAGCCGGACGTTCCCAAGCCGCAGAATACGCCGATCCAGGGCAAACCCTCAACTCAGCGGCCTCCGGCAAATCGACCGTAGCGGTACAACGATAACAATATTTTGGGCAACAAAGTAAACGGAAATTTGCGCTCTTTTGAAATAGCTCCATCGATCCTTTCGGCCGACTTCACGCGCCTTGCAGAGGCGATCCGTGATATTCGCGAGGGCGGCGCGACCGTGCTTCACGTTGACGTCATGGACGGCCACTTTGTGCCGAACATCACGATCGGCCTGCCAGTCGTAAAGTCGCTGCGGGCGGCGACCGATATGACGATCGACACGCACCTGATGATCTCGGAACCGGGCCGTTATGCGGTCGAGTTCGTTAAGGCGGGAGCGGATATGGTTTCGGTACACGTCGAAGCTGACGTGCATCTGCAGCGAACGCTTGTCGCGATCCGCGAGGCAGGAGCAAAGGCAGGCGTCGCGATCAATCCGGGAACGCCGCTTGTGTCGCTCGAAGAGGTTCTCCCTTACGCCGATTTCATTCTTTTGATGTCGGTGAACCCGGGCTTTGGAGGACAGAAATTTGTCCCGACCTCGCTTGATAAGCTTAGGCGGCTTAAGCAGATGATCGACGACCGCGGGTTGCCGACTCGAATTGAGATCGACGGCGGTGTCGACGCTTCAAATATTGCGGAGATATGCGAAGCTGGAGCTGAGATCGTCGTTGCAGGGTCCGCGGTTTTTGGCGGCGGCGAACCGACCGAAGCAGTAAAAGATCTGATCGACCGGGCAACGGCCTGGGTCTAATCGTAAAGTTATTATGAGAAAGTATTCGTTCTTTTCGATCCTTGCGTTGTTCGTGGCGACGCTGTTTTTCTCCACCAACGCGGCCGCGCAAGCTAAGCCGGGCGACGGAACTCCTGCGCAACGTCTTGAAGTGATGCGGCAAAAGCTGGATACGATGAGGCGATCGCTCAACAGTGCAGCATCGGTGCTTCGCGACGAGAACAAGGGTGACGACACAAAGAAGGACGATAAGGATAAGCTGGAAACGCCGCTTGGCCGTCTTTTAGGACTCGAAAAGGACGTTTCGCGGCTGTCGTCGGAAGTAAATTCACTTCGCGGCAAGGTCGACCGCTCGGAGAAATTCGAGATGTCCGAGATAGATCAAGTCGAACAGGCGGTCGCCGAGATGTTGACACGCGTCGATGCCGTTCAACTCGAAACTGCCAACGCTCGTGCAGCCAACGATTCGCCTGAAGGAAAGGCCCGCGAGGTCAAAAAGAAAAAGAAGTTTCTTGGTATCTTCGGCGGCGGCGGTAATGACGAATATGACGAACTGATCGGATCGGTCTCACCGGGCCGCGATCGTGAGCTGTTCATTGTCGCAACTCGCGAGGTCCGTAAAAAACGTTTCGACGTCGGTCGACTGCTCTTCCAGACGATCATCACGACCTATCCGGATTCGCCGTATCTACCGATGGCAAAGCTCGCGGTTGCCGATTCGTTCTTCCTTGAAGGCGGCACGAGTTCACTGATCCAGGCGATCGCAGCGTATCAAGATTGGCTCACTTTCTTCCCAACTCACGCTCTCGCGGACCGCGTCGTGCTCAAGATCGGTGAAGCGGAAATGAGACAGATCGGCTTGCCGGATCGCGACGCGAGCCGGGCCAAACGGGCAGAGGTTCGACTCAAAGCTCTTCTGCAGCAATATCCCAACACGATCCTGAAAAAGGATGCCGAAGAACGCCTCGCCCAGGTACAAAACAATCTCGGCCTTCACAATCTCTACATCGCCAATTATTACTATGGCCAGGCCGTCAACCAGGGCAAAAGCGGGCTTAAGGGAGCTCAGTCGCGATATTTGGAGATCCTCGAAAAGTATCCGAATTTCGGTTATATGGATGAGGCCCTTTTCAAACTAGCGGTCACGTATATGACCGAGGAAGAAACCGACGAGGCAGCACGTTATTTCCAACGTATTGTTCGCGACTATCCGAACAGTGAATATGTCGCAAAAGCGAAGGAACAATTAGAGCTGATCGGAGCTTCGATCCCTGAACCGAACCCCGAGCGGGCGAGTGTTGTGCGGCCGGACGACGGTGGGTTCTTTGCCAATTTCAAGAATCAGTTCTTCGGGGTCTATCCTATGACCATCGATAAGAACGGTGTGCTAATGACGAAGGATTTCGACAAGTGCAGATTTGAGCTGATCGATCAGATCATCGCCAATCAGGGAGACATTTACGTCAACCAGATCCCGAATGCACTGTCGACGGTTGTTCCGGTGGATAAGGTGGTCTCAACCGCGAAACTGCCGTGCGAAACCGTTCAGGCAAGTACTCCGGCGCCGACACAGCAGACCCAGCCGAAAGAGTAGGCTGGCGAATTTATCGAAGAGGGAAAGCGGTTCACAGCAGCCGCTTTTCTATTATCATTGAGCATTAACGAGGGTAGCCGATTGTCGAAGTTAAAGAGTTCAATTGCGGGAGCGATGTTGGTCGGAGCGATGACCATCTCGGCTGATGCGCAAAACGCGGTTCCGACGCCCACGCCGGAAGCCACTATCAAGCTCTCCCGACTGCTGGCGGTAAATGTGAATCGTTCCGTCACGCCGGTGTCGCAGCAGGACGCAGCGAAAGCCTATCGCAAGCTTCTCGAAGGCGAAAGATATCTTTGGAAGGTTAAGAACGTCCGCGGCCGCCGCAATCCGGCCGCTCAACTTGAGAATATCCGCAACGCTCGTCTGGCCCTTCAGGATGCAGTTGCCGCCAATCCTCGACTTGCTGAGGCATACACTGCTCTCGCCGAACTTGCGATCACTGCCCCTCCGACTGATGTCGATGAGGCGATCGATCTTGCGAATCTTGCGTTAAAGATAAAGAACGATAATTTCGGAGCACGCCGTATTCTTGCGCGGCTTTATACTTTCAAGAGTGGCCTGGGTACGCGTTCGCTTGATTCCGTGAGCTCGGCAAAAGCTGTGGATGAATGGAAACTCGTCGCGAGCCTCGATCCGCGGTATATGGAGGCGTGGGCGTTTCTCGCCGAGTTCTACGAACGGCAGGATAACCATCCGGAACGCATCGCGGCCCTTGAGAAATGGCGGAGTTCCGCTAGTGCGATAGATACGCAGTTTTACCGGCAGATGACCGGCGGTAGGGCAACGCTTTCGCCCGAGACGGCGACGCTCAAACTTGGGGAGGCATTGCTCAAGGCGGGTAAGACACAACAAGCGATCGAGATCCTAGCCGAAGTTGTTGCGGACGAACCTGAGAACGGAGGAGCCGTCGAGCTTCTTCGGGACGCGATCCAGTTGGGCAAGGCCGTTGATGTTGAAAAGGCGATCTCCGGCCTGCAGCAGGCGGTTTTTGGGAATCCCGACAATGCGGCTTTGGTCAATCTTCTCGCCGAAACGTACGTTCGCAGCGGCCGAATAGGTGATGCTGCGAAGCTGCTTGAAGCGTCCGCTTCGGCAGCGAAGAATGACAAGGCCCTTGCCTCGATGTACTACGTTTCGCTTGGTGAGATCTACGAAAAGGCGGAAAAACTTGCGGATGCCCGCAGTTTCTACGAGAAAGCGATCGCCAGCCGTGACCTTGAAACTTCTAAGGAATTCTCTGACGAAGAGAGGATATTCCTCGGTTCAGTATTCGAACGATTGATCCGTATCGCGAAGACAGAAGACCGCCCAGCTGACGTGCTCACTGTCATTGAAAGGTCAAGGAAAGCTTTTGGTGCCGGCGACGGTTTTGCGGACCGTGAACTGATCAACTATTACCGGGATACCGGCAAGCGCGGCGAGGCGCTGAAGATCATTTCCGCCCAACGTTCAAAGCTGCCATCGGACGAGAGTCTTGCGCGGCAGGAAGCATCACTGATGACCGAACTTGGAAAGGTTGACGAGGCGGTCGTCGGATATCGTAAATTCATGGCATTACGGGCCGAGCCCGCTGCCGCCGGTGCGAATCCTCAACTGCCGTTGGATGTGTTTTCCAATCTACTGTTTATTTCATACCTTTATGCCCGGGCGGAAAGGCCGAAGGAGGCTGCAGAAACGGCCAATCAGGCCCTCGCCACGGCTCGTGGAGCCGAACGTCGGCAGATCGCTAGGCTCTCGATCGCGACAG
>DAIOWA010000055.1:0-9757 GCA_036758705.1 Pyrinomonadaceae bacterium
GAGCGCGGCCCGCCTGCAGATCGAGAAAGCCCAGCACCAGCGAGCCCGAAAGGCCGAACAGCGAGGATGAAAACGCGGTGCCCATGCCGGCGAGCGGTGCGCTGAGGCCGGATTTCAGCGCGGCAAGCACATCATTTGTGCTGCCGGTGCCGGGATCGAGCGTCGAGATCGTGTCGCCGGAATCGGGCGAGTTGCAGGCGTTCCGGCATATGGAGAAAGGCCAGACGATCGCGGTCGACGGAGGAATGACGGTTTAGAAGGAACGCGGACGCCTTCGTCCGCAATGACGCATATGGAAGAATTGTTAGCCCCAACGTCAGAACAATCAGCTATCGCAGTCCTGCTGATCGGATTTATCTTCGGCCTGTATCACGCCATCGAAGCGGATCACCTCGCGGCGGTTTCCGCGATCGTCAGCGAGCACAAGAACGTGTTGACAGCGTCGATCCTCGGCGGATTTTGGGGTCTCGGCCACACGATCTCGCTGTTCGTCGTCGGCGCGTTGGTGATCTTTGTTAAGTTTCAGATCACCGAGAGCACCGAAGGGATCCTCGAAGGCGTCGTCGGGATAATGCTCGTGCTGCTCGGGTTAAATGCGATACGAAAGATATTTACCGCGCAGAAGATCCATACGCATACCCACGACCACGACGGCCACGAACACAGGCATATCCACATTCATCGCGATGAAAAAGCTGAAGCATCGCACCATCGCTTTGCTCCGAGATCGATACTTGTCGGTATGATCCACGGCCTGGCGGGAAGCGCGGGTTTGATGCTGCTGGTTTTGCCGACAATTCCCTCGCCCGCGGTGGCATTGCTCTACATCGCGATCTTCGGCGTCGGATCGATCGCGGGGATGATGATAATGAGCCTGCTGATGGGCTTGCCGCTCTATTTTACGGCAGACCGATTCGTCTTGATCAACAAAGGCATCCGGTTACTCGCCGGCGCGTTCAGCCTCGTTTGGGGAGCGATGTTGATCAACGAAAAGCTTCTTACTTAACAAAGCGGAATTCGCCGAACCGTTCGGGCACGTGAAAGTCCGGCGTCCTGGTCATCGTCGGTGACCAAGCGAGATAACCGCGGTCGGGATCTTTGCCGACGCAACGTAGAAGATTGCCAAGCCAGACATCACCCGGCTCAGGCTTTTTCCCGAACGCACTCCACGGGATCTTCATCGCGGTAACGATTCGGCCATTGCCGATCTCGGCAGCCGTTTCCATTCCCGATTCGTAGTCCCAATCGGCCACGCGCGTTCCGCTCGTAAAATCGAGGGCGACATCGAGCCATTCGCCCGTTGGTGCGGCTTCAAATTCGAAATATTTTCGGGGTTCGTTCCTGTCCGGTGCGATGAAGATCTCGACGACATCGCGGTCCCAAAGGTTCATTGCTTTGCCATCAAGATCCGGATTCGGAGCGACGACGATCGGTTCTGTCTGGTTCGCGTCGAAGTGTACGTAGAGATTCTCGTCCGACCAAAGCATCTTGGCAGAAGACCGTCGTCCGATGGGAGCCTCATCGCCGCTCCAGTAGCGACCGATCGACGCGGAGTCGGCTGATCCCCATCGTTCGTTCGTCAGGTCACCGACCGGAAAGTCAGCAGCGATATGCTTGATCGTAAACAATTGCATCCTTTTAACTGGATATCCACCGGCGCAGATTTCCTATTTCAGTTCGAACTGCTCTCACCAATCCCAAACCGAAAACACTGAACGGGCGATTGTCTGCGAACGCGGACGCGATCGCCCACATTGTTCGGCCCGAAACTTTCGGTTCGTTTGAGATCGCATAAACAGGCTCCCAATATTCGGGCATCAACTTAGATTTGAAGTGATCGAGGCCATCGAAATTATAGAACCGCTGGCCATGTTTCCGCATCCACGCGAGTAACAGTTTGAGCCATGCAGGATTATCCGAATCTTCTATCCTGGCTCGTTTGGATAGAGGTGAAATGCCAAGCGTTACGTATTCAAAACCTTCCTCGCCAAGCTTTCTGATCGCCTGATCCATCATCAGTTCGACCGTGCCGTTGGGGGCTTCAGGACGGTGCGGAAATTGTTCGGTGAGCCAGCCGGATCGTTCCGGAACGGGCGAGAGAATGAGAAAGGCTTCGACATTAGGGCCGCGTTCGGCAACAAAGATCCGGCGATTCTCAAGACGTTCGAGCGTTTCAGGTTCGATCACGAAATGAAGCGGCGGCAGCCCTTTCGTCCCCAACCATGCCTCGAGACATTCGCGAAGCTGGGCATTGTTGTGAGCCTGCTCGATCGTCCATTCGCTTATCGAAACGCCTTTGTTTCGCGCCCGATTGAACTGCGCTCGGAGCGATCGCTTGGCATCGACAATGGTTCCCCATCGCGCGGGATGCCAAACCGGCTGGCCGCCCAGCGACACCCGCGAATGCCGCGTCGAATCGTGAAGAACCTCATCGAGCCGGGCCTCCGCTCCGAAATAGCAGACGGACTCGCCGCAGCCTCGCGCCTGTTTCTCAAATTCCGCGGCGATCTTCGTTAACGAACCATCGGGACAGACGGGCGCACCCGCGACCACCCGCACGCCCTTTGACGTTACATAGCCCACCACCGATTCACCGTCCTCGCCGAACCAGTATTCGATGCCCGGATTCACGATCTGAAAACAGGTGCTGTTCCACCCATGCCGGAGCACAAGTTCTCTCGCCCGCTTGAAGTCAGCTTGATCGCTCAAATGTTCGTATCCTCGCGTCTATTTTAAACCTATTGCGCGAAAGGGCGGAAAAATCGGATAATAAAAAACTACTTTTCGGCTCACTTAGACTTTCAGCAACCTTAGCTCAGAGAACTTGATGCACGAACTACCGCTGCTGATAAATATAGCTGTCGCTCTAGTTGCCGCCTTTATCGGCGGTTCCATCGCCCGTGCGGTCAAGCTTCCGGCCATCGTCGGCTATATGCTCGCCGGCATTGTGATCGGTCCGTTCACGCCCGGCTACACCGGCGATACAAATACAATAAGCCAACTTGCGGAGCTCGGCGTCATCTTCCTGATGTTCGGGGTCGGCCTGCATTTTTCGCTCGGCGACCTCTGGAAAGTAAGAAATATCGCGATCCCGGGGGCGATCGGGCAGATGCTGATCACGACCGTGCTTGGCTATCTGTTTGCCCAGTATCTCGGCTGGTCGCGAGGGGCGAGCCTCGTTCTCGGGATGGCGATCTCGATCGCAAGTACGGTCGTGCTGCTTCGCGGCCTTATGGACAACGGCCTGTTGAGCACGCCGCACGGCCAGGCCACGGTAGGATGGCTGATCCTCGAAGATATCGCGACGGTTCTCATTCTGCTCCTAATGCCGACGATCGCATCGGGCGATGGCGGCCTCGATTGGAGCAATCTTGGCCTCACGTTACTTAAAGCCGCCGTCTTTTTTGCCGCACTCACATTCATCGGACGAAAGTTGATCCCGTGGATGCTGGCCGGCACGGCAAGATCCGGGTCACGCGAATTGTTTATTCTGGCGGTTCTCGCCGTCTCCGTCGGGATCGCTCTCGCCTCTACAAAGATCTTCGGCGTGTCGATCGCGCTCGGTGCATTTGCGGCAGGTGTAGTCGTAAATGAATCGAAGCTCAGCCATCAAGTGAGCGCGGATCTTGTTCCGTTTCGCGATGCATTCACCGTACTTTTCTTTGTATCCGTCGGGATGCTGGTGGACGTTAACTATCTCGGCGGAAACATCGCTGTGCTGGTCGGATTGGTACTTCTCATTACGGTCGGAAAATATCTCGTGACGCTGTTCATGGGACTCCTCATCAAACGTCCGGCCAAAACCTTTCTGGTCGTTGCTGCAGGGTTGAGCCAGATCGGCGAGTTCTCTTTTATACTCGGCCAGGCCGGATTGGCTCTTGGCCTGTTAGAGCAAAACCAGTATTCGATGATCCTCGCCGGAGCCCTGCTGTCGATCGCGGTGAATCCCGCGATGTATAAGACGGTCGGTCCGGCCGAGCGTTTCCTTCGCAGAGTGCCGCAGTTTTGGCGAAAACTTGACCAGCACGGAAAGGTTGCGGAATTGGATGAAGAGATCTCGGGACATGTTGTTGTGATCGGGTTCGGACGCGTCGGCCAGCACATCGTGAACGTCCTGACAAAGCTCGAGGTTCCGCTGATGGTGCTCGATTCGAACGTTGAGCGGGTTGAAGAATTGACCGAACGCGGGATCCCGGCGCTATACGGTGACGCAGGAAATTCGGAAGTGCTTTCTCACGCAAATCTTGACCGTGCAAGGCTACTCGTCGTGACGACGCCGGACGACGCATCGACCGCGATAATCGTCCGCGCCGCAAGATCCGAAGCGCCGGATCTCCACATTGTCGCCCGGGCCGCAACCGATATGAGCGTTGCAAATCTCTATGCAGTCGGCGCCAATCACGTGATCCAACCCGAACTCGAAGGCGGGTTGCAGGTCGTACGCAGAACGCTGCTGGAGCTCGGATTTTCCTTGCGGAAAGTGCAGCAATACACTGATGCCGTTCGCACCGACCGCTATAACGTGGCGATCAACACGGACGTGGAACGGCATTTTCTCAACGAACTGTTAATGGCCAGCGATAATATTGGATTAAGTTGGTTGCCGCTGGGGAAAGGAAACAAGCTGATCGGGAAAACGCTCGTCGATTCAAAGCTGCGCGAAACAACCGGAGCCTCGATCGTCGCCATATCACGCAGCGGTAAAATGCTGGCGAATCCGACCCCTCAGACAGTGCTAACAAAAGGCGACGTGATCGGGATGATCGGCGAAGATGAGCAGATCACGAAGGCGAAGCAGATCCTCGCTGTTCAAACCGCAAACTGATCTCACGTATTCAAAACGGTCTTGAACGCCATCTTGGCGAGTTTCCAGGTGCGGTTCCAGTCGATCTTGCCGCCTTCGTCGCGGCCGAGGAGTTTGCCGACGAACTGTTTTCGGAAGTCGGCACCTTCACGGCGGAGCATAAATTCTTTCGCGTATGGCTTTGCCGTTTCGAAGAAGTTGAACTCGGGATCCGTGATGATCCCAATGCCTTCAAGCGTCATCAGCGCACGCATAATGTACGTGAAATTTGACGGCAGACGGAACGGGTAGTCGTACATCACGTCGGCCAAGTCGTACGTGAGTTCCTTGAAGTTGACGTCCTTGAGTTTCAGGTTGAGATGAAACTCGAACATCTTCTCGACGACGGGTCGAACGGACTTTGCATCGACCCCAGGCTTGAGAAAATCGAGGTCGATAAGGTCTTGTGCGATGCCAGCCGGATCTTTGCTGACGACGTGGAAAAACGCGTCGATCATCTTCGACTGAAGCTCGGGCGTTATGCGACCGACCATTCCGAAATCGAAGAACGCGAGTCGGCCATCCGGCATTACGAGCAAGTTGCCGGGATGCGGATCGGCGTGGAAAAAGCCGTCTTCGAGAAGTTGCTTGAGATAGGTTTTGATCAATAAACGATTGACCTTTTCGGGCGAGATGCCCTGCCGTGCCTGACCTTCCAGATCCGTGACCTTCGTGCCGTGGATGAACTCCATCGTCAACACCTTCGACGTCGTCGCGTTCCAGAAGATCTTGGGCACGTGGATGTTGTCCCAGTTCTTGAAGCTCTCGCGAAAGCGCTCTGCGTTACGCCCCTCAGCGGCGTAGTCCATCTCTTCGTGGATGGTCTCGTGAAATTCGCGCAACATTCCCGCCCAGTCGGCATTCTCGTTTAGCTGAGGATAACGCTCGGCGAAATTCGCGACTTTTTTAAGGATCTCGAGATCACCTTTGATCGTCGCTTCGAGATTGGGCCGTTGAACTTTAACGGCAACCTCTTCGCCCGAATGCAAACGCGCTCGATAGACCTGTCCGAGCGATGCGGCCGCGACCGGTTCAAGCTCGAATTCCTTGTAGACCTCGTTGATCTTAACGCCAAGCTCTTTCTCGATACGTGCGAACGCTATCTCGTTCGGAAACGGCGGAACGTTGTCCTGCAGCTCGCCTAGCGCGATCACGAAAGGAAGCGGCAAAAGATCGGCTCGCGTACCCATCGACTGGCCGATCTTGATGAACGTAGGTCCGAGCTCGATCAGTTTTTCCTTCAGCCAGATCGCCTGTTTCTCCTGATTGACCTCGCGGTTAGTTTCGCTGCCGAGGAAGTACCAACGCAGGATCAGCATCACGCGGTGGAAAAACCACAGGCGGACGCCGTAGAGTTTCTCGCCATACACCGCGGCACGCGTCAGACGCTCTGCCGTCTGCATCCGCCCTTTTGCGTGACGCAGCATTCCTTTGCGATGTGTTTCGTATTGATCGAGATAAAGATAAAGCGCAAGCTTACCGATGACCGCGGAAACGTGAGCGATACGCAACCATCCGCGGATGCCCGTATATCGGCGCTCGACCTCAGCCTCTTTACCGGTAAGAAATTTCTCTTCGGCGATCCGCTGGTCGTTGGTGACGTACTTCGCGATCGGCAAGTCCGCCGTCGCCGTCATCAATTGGTTGCCGTTGCCATTCGTTTCGATCGGCTCAAGCACCGTTACCGTATTGTTTGTCCCTGTATCTTTCATCAACCTCTCGCCCAAGCCTGTTTCGATGCAGGGCCTTACCCCCGGTGTTCGCTGTTAATTAAACGAATTAATCAGGCAACAGTTCGAACGAATCGCAATGGTTCGGCTTAAAGATGCTGAAGTGCCTGCGGTCAACAGTCAGTATCGTCGTGATATTCAAGCGCTCGGCCATCGCGACAATACACGCGTCAACGAAATCTATGCTTTGGTCGTTGTATTTGCGGAGAATTTCAGCAGAGCGCTGAAAATCACCCGGAGTCGGATTCTCCAGTATCAGATCTGTGTTAGAAAGGTCTTCGAGAAAATCCGCCGCTACGTCATTTCCGAGGCGTTTTGAAACAAAATACGAAACTTCGGTTATTGCTGGAACGGGCAAATAGATAGGCGACTTGATCGAGGTTAATAATGGAGAAACCGATTGATGGTGAACATCCGTCTTGTCTATAAAACCGTAAAGAAACCCCGAGTCAACTAGGTACGATGTCATTTTTTCAGCTCGTCCGTGCCAAATCCCTGTGCAGGGTCGAGATCTTCACCATATAGGATCTCGTGCATTCGCTCGGAAGTATCCGTAGCCCCACTGGAAAACATTCCGGACATTTTCCAAAGATTCCGTCGACCCCTGGATACATCGTGTTCCGAAAATTCTTCCTTTACCTTTTCTTCGAGCAGATCGCTCGCTAGGGCAGCAAGCCCCATATCTTGCTCACCGGCCTTTCGTAAAATCACTTTGGCGATCTCATCAGAAACCGTGACGGTAATGTCCATAACCTTCACCTACAGCAAATCTAGCATATTCCGTACGCCCTCGTGCTGGAAATAGTTCAATGCTCGCGCGGAATCGCGGGCGATCTGTGCCTTTAACTCGTCTATTCCGTTGAACTTACGTTCGTCGCGGATGCGGTGGAGGAAGCGGACGCGGAGGACGTCGCCGTAGAGGTCGCCGTCGAAGTCGAAGATATAGCTTTCGATCGATGGTTCGAGGTCCTGGCCGAACGTCGGACGCACCCCGACGTTGGTAATACTTCTCCGCCATGTGCCGTCAACAAGGGTTGCGGTGGCGTAAACGCCGAACTTCGGGATCACGCGATTGTGCGGTCGGAGGTTCGCCGTCGGAAATCCGATCGTATGGCCGCGACGGTCGCCGCGGACGATCACGCCTTCGATACCGTACGGCCGCCCGAGCATCCGACGGGCGAGGTTTACACGGCCCTCGGAAAGCAATTGACGGATCTTTGATGAGCTGATCCGTTGGCCGCGGAGAACGATCTCCGGCACTTCATCGGCGACGAAACCAAGCTCCGCACTCATCTTTCGGAGTAGCTCGATGTTCCCGCCGCGTCCCTTGCCGAACGCAAATCCTTTCCCAAGATAAACTTCTTTCGCCTGCAGACGTTCATGGACAATGTCGCGGAGAAAATCTTCAGCAGGATTCGAAGCAAACTCCTGGTCGAAGGGAATCACGATCGCCTGTTCGACACCGAGAACCTCAAAATTCGCTAGCCGCTGATCGAGTGTTTGCAGCAGCGGCGGAGCGGAGTCGGGATGGAGAACCGCTCGCGGATGCGGGTCGAACGTGATCGCCGTTGCGTGCGCTCCGACCTTCTTTGCACGCTCGGCGACGGTCTGCATTATCCGCTGATGGCCAAGATGCAGCCCATCGAAGACGCCGAGCGTTATCACCGTCGGCCGTTGAATATTTGCGTTCTCGGTGCCGTGAAATATCTTCATAAGCGTTGAGAGTTCAAGCTTTAGCTTGCTCCCACGTCAAACAAAAAACAAGCTAAGCTTGAACTCAGAACTAGTCGCCAAGATGTTTCGCTGGGATCAGATAGTTCCGAACATAATCTTCAACCGCACTATCGAGTTCGCGAGTCTCCGGCGAATATCCAGCCTCACGGATCCGCGAAAGATCGGCCTGCGTGTGATATTGATAACGGTCGCGAAGGTGTTCGGGCATGTCGACAAACTCGACGTTCTTCGGCAGATCCAGAGCATTGAAGATCGCATCGGCAAGGGCGTTCCAAGTGTTCATCCGGCCCGAACCGACATTGAATAAACCTCCGGCCTCGTTCTCCATAAAGAACAGCGTCATATCGACCGCATCTTTCACATAAACGAAGTCGCGGCCGAACTCGCCGTCCGCGTAGTCGGGGTTTGCGCTTTTGAATAGCTGAAGTTTGCCAGTCCGGTTGATCTGGTCGAAAGCTTTGTTCACGAGCGAGCGCATATCGCCTTTGTGGTTCTCGTTCGGACCGAACACATTGAAGTATTTTAGCCCGACGATCCTGCCGAACATTCCGTTACGCGCGGCATACTGATCAAACAAATGCTTTGAATAGCCGTAAACGTTGAGCGGCCGGAGCTTGCCGAGCGAATCCGTTCCATCCTCCATTCCCGCCGACCCATCGCCATACGTAGCAGCCGACGACGCGTAGATGAAACGGATGTCGTTTGCAACGGAGAATTCCGCAAGGTCTTTCGTGTACTGATAATTGTTGCGGAGCATATAGTGGGCATCGGTTTCGGTCGTTGACGAACACGCTCCAAGGTGAAAGATCGTCGTTATGTTGCCGAAATCGCTTAGGTCGTCGATAAAGTCGTCAGCGTCGATGTAGTCGGCGAACTTCAGCGGCGAGAGGTTCTTCCATTTGTCGGTCTCGTCCATCCGATCGACGATCAGGATGTCATCGTGGCCGAGTTCGTTCAGCTTCCAAACAACCGCACTGCCGATGAACCCTGCTCCGCCTGTAACAATTATCTTCATATCGGGAATATCGATCTTAGTATTTCGAATCGGCGTCACGTGCGCAAACCTGTGGGATCAGCCAAGACGCGCGATGACCTTACCCTTGATGTATTCCTTGGTCACCGCCCCGTAGTGTCGGCTGTCTGTGCTGTCGTCAAGATTGTCTCCGAGCAGGTAGTAGTGTCCGCGTTCGTTGATTCGCTCGACTCTCTTCACAACTTCGCTATTCTGCTCTATCGGATGCCGGGCCACTACGATGTCACCGACCTCGATATCCGCTTCACGATCGACCAAAACAACCTCGCCGTCCTTCAAGGTCGGATTCATCGAGGTGCCCTCGCAAATATACTTGAAGCGCGAACCGAGTAGCACTTTTGCCATTTCGAAAAAGCTCGCTCGCGGAAGTTCTTTCATTCAGTCAACTCCGAGGTCCGATAAAAGATACGTATAATC
>DAIOWA010000056.1:0-9585 GCA_036758705.1 Pyrinomonadaceae bacterium
TGCTTGCCACAATAATCTTATCGACAGTAAGCAGTGGAGCATTTAAACGCCGTGCGAGGCCGACGATGATTCGATCATGCATTTCCGATACTGCATGGTCCTGATAAAAATCAACGATGTCGTCGGGATCGATCGGTGTCAAAACGTATTGAGAACCAGCTTTTAACCGTTGGAACTCCACAGCGAAGTCGATAGGCGATGAATATTTGGAATTGAGATAGTAAAGTTCGGCAAGAACTATCGCGGAGATATGGATGAACGCTAAACCATTTTGAGCCTCGTCAAATGCTGACTTGGCGTTTGCTCCGAGCCTAGGCGAAGCAGTCAGGAACCAATACAGCGAATGAGTATCCGCGACATAGTCGTTCATATCCTCTATTCCGCGTCAAGCTTTTGCTTCCAACCATCGCGAATCTCACGTATGTCGGAAACAACATCGATATCCTCGGGAAATCTGCCTTTCCATGCGCCGTACAGATCGACCGGCTTACGTTCCGATGTCGCCGTAGATCGCAATCGATGCGCTAAATGCTCAACCAAAGCTAATTGTTCAGCCGCCGTAAGCCGCTCGGCAAGTTTCGTAACTTCTTGTAATCCGTTCATTGTTGTTCCCTGAACATGATTATATCTCATCGAAATGAAAAACGAACTCCGCAAAGCGTCCCATTTCCCGATCGCCAGAGCGGTCAGTTCTTCGTGTATCGAGTCCCGCTGAGGACCATGACGTTTCCTGATGGCGGTTGGTCGATCTTCCAGGTGTTGCTGATGCCGAAGAGCGAGATGGTCAGGGTCTTGGCTCCTTCGTCTATCTCGGCACCGCCGCCATCGACCGATTTGCTGCCGAGCTTGAATCCGGCGCTACCGTCCCCATGCATATAGATGGTCGAGCCGTCGCTGCCAACCCAGTTTCCATGGTAGGCCTGCGGGACCGGCTTGCCGCCGCCGCATGCGAGGCCGATGGTTAGAAGCACTGCGAGGGCAATCGAGGCGGTGAATAGGTTTTTCTTTATGGGCATACTATTGGTTTCTCCTTATCTGGAATGCGTAAGTTGGATTCGACGACCGCCAATTCGACTGAGTTGAAAATCGACTTTTGCGACATCAACCTGATTTTCGGAGAACGGACCTAGTTCAACGCTTCCCGTCTTCTGGAACTGTGCGACTACTTTATTACTCGTTCGACAGCATCCATTTCGAAGATTAGGTGCGAATTATCAGCAACGGTATCTGACTTACGATTAGGCGTCACCCGCGTGAACTTTCCAGTAGCTACAATTTGAGGGAAACTCCAAGGGTTATACTCCTCAACACCCATCTCCTTCGCTAACCTCGCTTCGTGGTCACCGTCAAGTAGTACGGCCGTCTCCTTTTCATCTCCAAGGCATGCTTTATCCATGAACTTGTAGCCGTGCATCATGAAATACAAGGTGGCTGATACTCGAACCTTCTTGCCGTCGTATTTCTCGGGATGGTTCGCTAGATCGCAGTAGTCGAGCAACGGCATTTCCGAGGCCTGCTCTCCGCCCGCCGGCGGAATATCGGAGTGAACCACGACTTCATACGATCCGATATCTAACATTCTCCCAAGGGCAAAATCAACGATGTAGCCTGTCGCGAAGATGATAGCGAGAAGAAGTAGCACGCTGGCCATGCCTGAGAAAAAGTAGAATTTCGGCCCTCTCATTCCTTTACTGACAAACTGGCCGCCCGCTAACGCAGGCGGTTCTGACTTAAATCTCCTCGAAATCTAATACGACCTTGCCGCAGTTTCCTTCCTTGATCGCGGCGAAGCCTTGGTCGAAGTCTTCGTAGGAATAGCGGTGCGTGATGACGGGTTTGATGTCGACTCCGGCTTCGAGGAGGTTGGACATCTGGTACCAGGTTTCGTACATCTGGCGGCCGTAGATACCTTTGATGGTGATCATGTTGAAGATGACGGTCTTCCAGTTGACGTCGAACTCGGCGGAAGGGATGCCCAAGAATGCGATCTTGCCGCCGTGGAACATATTCGCGAGCATGTCCTTGAATGCCGCAGGTACGCCGGACATTTCCATCCCGACGTCGAAGCCTTCCTTCATACCGAGCTCTTTCTGGACGTCCTTGATCGATTGCTTGCTGACATCGACTGCCTTCGTGACTTGGCCCATCTTTTCGGCGAGTTCGAGTCGGAAGGGGTTCACGTCGGTGATGACGATGTTACGGGCTCCGGCGTGTTTGGCGACGGATGCGGCCATGATGCCGATCGGGCCGGCTCCGGTGATGAGCACGTCTTCGCCAAAGACCTCAAATTCGAGCGCTGTATGGACCGCGTTGCCGAACGGGTCGAAGATGGCTGCAACGTCGAGGTCGATACGGGGCTTGTGCTTCCAGATGTTAGTCTGCGGTACGGCGATGAACTCGGCGAATCCGCCGTTGGTGTTCACGCCGACTCCGCGTGTGTTTGCGCACAGCGCACGTTTACCGGCCATGCAGTTTCGGCAGCGGCCGCAGACTAGATGGCCTTCAACACTGACGATGTCGCCGGACTTGAAATCGAGCACGTTCGAGCCGACATCGACGATCTCGCCGACGAATTCGTGGCCGATCGTCGTCGGCACCTTGATCGTCTCCTGCGCCCATTCGTCCCAGTTATAGATATGAAGATCAGTTCCGCAGATGCCGCCGCGTTTGACTCGGATCATCACATCGTTGATACCCATTTCCGGCTCGGCTACGTCTTCGATCCACAATCCCGGCTCGGCTTTGCTCTTTACGATAGCTTTCATAAGTTATGAGATTATAAGCGAGTATCTTAACAGAAGCTTTGCCGATTTCTTTGCGTGCTTGGCGGCTTTGCGTTAAGAAAAAGGAAGTTTCACGCAAAGACGCGAAGGACGCAAAGAGTTGGATGGATAATTCGAGGACCTCGAATTTGGCCTGAATTGGCGTGTTCGTAAGCCGCTGTTACAATAACGGCTTGCGGTTATCCGCCATTATCGATGGAAGAACAGAAGAAACAGGTAGAGGGCATTCGTGAGGCGTTCAAGGCTAAGTTTGAGCGGTTCGCGGATGTCCGTTCATCGGCGAACGATCTGAAGCTGGTGACGGCGGTCGCGTTGCGCAAGGAACTTGCTGATTTTAAGACTAGGCACACGGGCAAGAAGTCGGAGATCGCCGAGGCGAAGAAGCTGATCGGCAAGGTCAACGCGGAAGAGCGTGGGCGGTTTGGCCAGCTTGTGCAGTCGGTCGAGCGGGAGATTACCGAAGCGATCGACGAGGTCGAGTCGAAGCTGAACAGCTATATCTCCGAGGCTGAGACCGAACGCGAGCGGGTCGACGTTACGCTGCCGGGAAGGCGTCCGCGTACCGGGCATTTGCATCCGATCACGCTGCTGCGGCAGAAGATCGAGGATATTTTTGTTTCGATGGGCTACGCGATCGAAGACGACCGCGAGATCGAGACGGATTATTACAACTTCGACGCGTTAAACATTCCGGCGGATCATCCCGCACGGGAATCGCAGGACACGTTCTATACGGCGGAAGGCTATGCTCTGCGATCGCAGACCTCGACGGTGCAGATCCGTGCGATGGAGCGTCGCGGAGTGCCGCTGCGCGTGATCGCCCCAGGCCGCGTCTTTCGCCGAGACACGCCGGATATGACGCATACGCCGATGTTCCACCAGATCGAGGGGCTGTGCGTCGATAAGGGAATCACGATGGCTCATCTGAAAGGCACCGTGACTGAGTGGCTGCGGCGGATGTACGGAGACGACACTCGCACGAGATTTCGTCCTTCTTACTTCCCTTTCACCGAACCGTCGGCGGAGTTCGACTTCTCGTGTTTCGTCTGCCACGGAACCGGCACGTCGAACGGTGACCGCTGTCGCCCGTGTAAAGGCTCGGGTTGGATCGAGCTTGGCGGATCGGGAATGGTGCATCCGAACGTGCTGCGTGCGGTCGGCGTAGATCCGTCGGTCTACTCAGGATTCGCCTTCGGCTTTGGACTCGAACGCATGGCCGCCCTGATGTACAACATCGACGACATCCGCCATATGTTCGAGAATGACGTGAGGTTTTTGGAGCAGTTTAGGTAAACGTGAGTTATTGGATACTGGTTCCAGTTGGCTTGGTAGTGTTGATCGCGGTGGGGGCTCTCTCCAGTTTCTTGCTCCACGCACGACTTAGGCGAAAGGCTAGCCCGAATGGCACTTGGCAAGGCCGATTCTACTGGCCAAATTGTCCGAACTGCAATACCCCAGTTCCACGTGTCCGAGTGCCGGATTCACTTCGCCAGAGCGTTCTCGGAGGATGGTCGTGTCGAAGTTGCGGCTGCGAGATGGATCGTTATGGCTACGAATCGAAATAAGAGTTGCCGTGGACAACATCAACTTTAAATGGATATCAGTTACAACTGGCTCAAGAAGCTTATTGATATCGAACTTTCGCCCGTGGGACGTTCATTTGACGTGATAAACTAGCTTGAAGAGAGAACTATGTCGGTAACCACCATTGAAGGAATCGTCAAGAATGGGCATATCGTTCTGCCCGAGAGCGCTGTGTTGCCTGAGTCGGCTCGTGTATATGTTCTTGTCACTGACGAGAAATCCCAGGCTCCACGCATCTTGAGTCCAAAGCTGAAGAATCCTGCCGACGCAAAACTTTTCATCAAGACAGTTGAGGACGACATTGAAGAATCTGTTTGATCTTAGCTTTAGCCCGCCAGCACCGACCGGAACGGTATTGATCAGAGACATTGCAACAGGAAAGCGAAGTGCCGGGATGCAAGTGCTGCTCGACACTGGTTCGGATATTACACTCTTGCCCTCATCCGTTATCGATGAAATGGAATTGGGTAATTTTCTGAGGGGGAATCTTGAGCTTGACGGATTTGATGGAAATACGAGCATGTTCCGGGCCGTCAGTGCTCAGATCATCTTCTTAGGTAAACGAATTTCCGGCACTTACGGTCTCATAGACAATCAAATCGGAATCCTCGGTCGTGACGTGTTGAATCACTTTTCTCTCCTGTTCGACGGTCCTTCGCTGATCTGGGATAAAGTTGATCTAACTGACGACCTCGAGAAGTTTTCATGAACATCAGTTACAACTGGCTCAAGGAGCTTATTGATATCGAACTTTCGCCGGAGGAAACGGCGAGGGAGTTGACGCGTGTGGGGTTGGCGGTTGAGGGCGTTCACGAGCACAAGGATGATTTTGTGCTCGACATCGACCTTACGTCGAACCGCCCTGACTGCCTGTCGCATCTGGGGGTCGCACGGGAGTTGAGCGCGTCGACGGGTAAGACCGTGTTTGTCGATCGACGTAGCTTGGATCGCCTGCCGGATGCTCCGTTTCCGTCGTTGCTTGCGGCGGATGTGGTGAAGATCGAGGACGCGAATCTTTGCTATCGGTTTACTGCCCGGATCATCCGCGGCGTGAAGATCGGGCCGTCGCCGCAGTGGCTGGTGGACCGGCTTGAGGCGATGGGTGAGCGATCGATCAATAACGTCGCCGACATAACGAACTACGCAATGCTCGAGCTGGGCCAACCGATGCACGCGTTCGATATGGATAAGCTGGCCGGAAATCGGATCGTCGTGCGTCGTGCGAGATCGGGCGAGAAGATCACGACGCTTGATGAAGCTGAACGCGAGATCGACGATTCGATGCTGATGATCTGCGACGCCGAGAAGCCGGTCGCGGTGGGCGGCGTGATGGGCGGCCTGAATAGCAGCATCACGGATGCGACGACCAACGTGCTGCTTGAGGTCGCGTATTTTGATCGGGCAAATATCCGGCAGACTTCCCGAAAACTCGGACTTGCTACCGAGGCGAGCTACCGGTTCGAACGTGGTGTGGATATCGAGAACCTGAAGCGTGCTTCGGATCGTGCAACGCAGCTCATCATTGAGTTGGCAGGCGGACAGGCGGGTGAGTTCATCGACGTTTATCCGAATCGACAGGAAGTGAAGGAAGTCGAGTCAGCGGATATCTCGGTCGCGACGAAGCGGCTGTCGAGTTTGGACGTGCCGATCGAAGAGTGCGTGCGGATCTTGTCGGCACTCGGGATCACGCCGAGACTCGAATCCGATGGGAGTTCCGTTTCATCGACTACGTTCACAATCCCAACCTGGCGCCACGATATTGCGATCGAAGAGGACCTGGTCGAGGAAGTTGCGCGGCACGCGGGATACGAGAACATCGCCGAGGAACTGCCGCCGGCATTTGGTGCCGGTGAATATCAGCCGTCCGAGCTGCGTAAGAAATCGTTCCGACAAGGGTTGAGCGATGTCGGGTTTGACGAAGCGATCGGATACAGCTTTATCGATACGAAGCACGACGGCGTGGTGCAGGAAGTGCCGGAATTGCTAAACGGTTCGATCGAACAGCCTTTCGTCGAACTGCAGGATTCCGTGATCGAAGGTGCTGTGCGAATGCGGCCGACGCTGATCCCGGGATTGCTGGACGCGGTTCGGCATAATATGAATTTCCAGCGTAAGGACCTGAAGCTGTTTGAGATCGGCAAGGTCTTCGCGGCTGACGGCGAACGAGGGTTGCCGAAGGAGCGTGAGCTTTTCGCCATTGCTTTGACCGGCGGAGTGCTGAATGAGAATCGCTCGATGCCGGTTCGTGAACTCGACCTGTTCGACGCGAAAGGATCGCTTGAATTGGCCCTCGACGCGGTCGGTATCGGCGACGTTCGATTTGACGCGGCTGATGTTAAGCATCTTCGTCGCGGACAATCGGCGACGATATCGGTTGGCGAAAAGCAGATCGGATATCTCGGACGGCTAAACGAGGAAATCGCGGCGAATTATAAATTTAAACAACCCGTGTTCGTTGCGGAGATCGACCTGCAGTCGGTGCTTGAACGAGAACCGGCGCCGGTAAGATATCGACCGCTACCCAAGTTCCCTGCGATTGTTCGCGATGTTTCGTTTGTTGTCGATCGAACGATGGCGTATCAGTCTATAAAACAAGGTGCGTTGGATTCGGGTGTCGAGCTTCTGCGTTCGGTAGATTTCGTTGACGTGTTCGAAGGTAAAGGCCTTGGGGACGATCAGCGATCGCTTACTCTGCGGTTCACATATCGAAGCGACGAGCGCACGTTGATCGAAGACGAAGTAACGAACGCACACGAAAAAGTGTTGGAACATCTCGCATCGAACCTCGGTGTTAGACAAAGAAGTTAAGTCTGGCGTTAAACAACTTGAACTTTCCGGACAAAGCATCCATAATCGGAAATCCAAGTTTCATGACCCCCGACAATTGGAGAAAGGCTGAATGAACGGCTTAACGGGAATGGAAAAATTCTCGCATCTCGAGGATAAGATATACCTCACGATCGAGTATGCGAAAAAGATGCGCGAAGAAAAGGAGAGGGTTGAAAAAGAACTCCACGAACTTCGGCGCAGCACACACCAGATACGCGAAGAGCGTACGCAGATGGAAGAGAAACTCGCTTCACTCTTGTCGGAACGCGATGCGATCCAGTTGAAGGTCGAAGCGATGCTCGATGCTATAACGATCATCGACGGTGACGTCGCACACGCGATCGGGAGGCACGCATCATGAGCATTCGTCAGCAAACTGAACCGGAGCAGACAGTACGCGTCGAGATATACAATCAGACGTACAGCATCCGCTCGGACGGCGATAACGATTACATCCACACGCTGGCTGAATACGTCGACCGCAAGATGCGCGAGATCTCGTCGGGGACGTTTACGGTCGATTCGCTGAAGGTTGCGATCCTCGCGGCCCTGCACATCGCTGACGAACTTCATCAGCTTCAGGACGCCCGGCATCAGACCGATATGCAGCTCGCTTCAAGAAGTGCGGAATGTGCGGAGATGCTCGACAGGGTTTTGAAGTTCAAGGAACCTCCACCGCAAGAGTTGGAAAGGGAGCAATAGGCACAGAAGTAAAAAGTAAAAAGGCAAAAGGGTACGATCCTTTTGCCTTTCTTACTTTTCGATCGAATCTGTGTGTTAAAATAATCTCGGCGAAAGATCTTTACTGCGAAGTTCGATACCGACGCAATAATAATTGAGCCAACACTTGAATTGAGGGGGGCCGATGCCGGTTCCAGTGCAGGTTCCTACGGGAGTTTGCCAGAGGCTCCGGCTAATGCGTTTCTTCGGGGACGTGACGCCACCCACCTGTAAATACAGGTTCAATTCATGCGTTCGGAACGGCTTTCACGGTTACTTTCGCTTTCAACAATTTCTTCAACGGCCAGCGGATCGGCCTCTAACAGGTCCGTCGACGAATCTTCCAATTCAACTATTGCCTCACCGTGTATCCGAGCGGCTTCCAACGCCAGCGGAAGCTGCGATGCCCGTGCGGCAAGCTTTTTCAACGCGACCTCCGTATCGGCGAAATTTCCGCCTCGTGCCGCCGCAGCCTCGATCATCTCAAGTCGCGATTCAGCCTCGGTCAGCATCTGCTTCGCTTCGTTGTGGATCGACCCGATCTTATCGTTGTCGGCGGCCAGTTCGGCGAGGAACCGCTTTGCGTTCTCCGGTTTGAGCGATCTCAGCTTCTGTTCGCGTCGCTTTACCGACTGAAGCTCCTTTCGCGACGACTTTACGATCCGCGTTGCCGTCAGCCTCGACGCCAGCGTTTCCCGGTAAGCATCTTCGATCAGGGGATCAGCGGCCTTCAAAGACTTCAACGCACGCTTCTCCGACGGCTTTAGCTCTTTGCGAAACCAATCGATCTCATCCGCACCGATCCCACTGGCGGCGATCCGCTCACGCATCTGCTTGGACCATTCCTGATGTCGATGGAAAGTGAAGGCTGAGATCGACAGACCGATCACAAGCCCGATCACGCTAAGGACGAAGCCGATGAATAAAGAAGAGATCGCAAATGCGGGCGATGTGCTGAGCAAGATCGTGATCAGAAAGAAAAGAATGAAGGGCACGGCAGTCAGAATGATCGGGGCACTGATGCCGACGATCTTCAAATTCCTGCCACGAGCCAGGTCAGCTTTCGTTATCTCTCTCGATCGAACCAAGTCACTCATTCTCAAGCGTTTACTTTACAAACAGCTTCGGTTTAATTCAAACTAACGAATGTTTCTATGATCAAGACCCCGCGAATCTTGTTTGCAATAGTTTTGCTGACGTTGTTTGGCCTATCGACATTCGCTCAAACTCCTTCGCCAACACCAAGGGGCAATGTCCGAACAGTTTCGATCCCGATCTCGATCTTCACGAAACAAGAACTTAAGCAGGATCGCCTGCAGGAATATCTTCAGCTGGATCGGCTCATCGTCAAAGAAAATGGTGATGAACAGCAGATCCTTTCGATCCGCACTGTCGAGGAAGCCCCGCTCGCGTTTGCCGTGCTGATCCAGGACGACCTCGGTTCAGAGTTCAACCTTCAGATCTCCGAAATAAAAAAATTCATTACGGCATTGCCAAGAGGTTCACGCGTCATGGTCGCGTATCTTCGCGGCGGCACTACGCAGATCAGGCAAAAATTCACGACGGACCTCGAAGCCGCAGCGAATTCCCTGCGTATCGTCACGTCGAGCAACGCGACCGCTCCGCGAAATCCTTTCGATGGACTGATCGACGTGCTAGATCGATTCGA
>DAIOWA010000057.1:0-9568 GCA_036758705.1 Pyrinomonadaceae bacterium
CCGCAATTAAAATAATGGAAAAGGTAAACATAGGGATCATTGGCGGCAGCGGTTTGTACCAGATGCCGGAGTTGGAGAACGTGAGAGAGCTCAACGTCGATACGCCGTTCGGCAGCACGTCGGACGCGTTTATCATCGGCGAGCTTGAGGACGTGACGGTGGCGTTTTTGCCGCGGCACGCGCGCGGGCACAAGTTCCTCCCAACCGAAGTGCCGTATCGGGCGAATATCTATGCGATGAAGCTGCTCGGCGTGGAGTACATTCTTTCCGTGTCGGCGGTCGGTTCGCTGCAAGAGCAATACGCCCCGACGGATATGGTGATCCCGGACCAGTTCTTCGACCGCACGCGTGCGAGGGCGAAGGAATCGACGTTCTTCGGCGAGGGGATAGTTGCTCATATGACGTTTGCTCATCCGGTTTGTGACGAACTCGGCGACATTCTCGAAGCTTCGTGCAACACAGTCGGCGTAAAGACGCACCGCGGCGGCACATATCTTTGTATGGAAGGACCGGCGTTCTCGACCAAGGCCGAGTCGAACGTCTATCGCCAGTGGGGAATGGACATCATCGGGATGACCAACCTGCAGGAAGCAAAGCTCGCGCGCGAAGCCGAGATAGCCTACGCGACGCTCGCGCTCGTCACCGATTACGATTGCTGGCACGAAGGCCACGACGACGTCACCATCGATATGGTCGTCGAGTACCTGAACAAGAATGTCCGCAACGCGCAGTTGATCCTGAAAGACGCCGTCAAGCGTGTTCAGGCTAAGGAAACGCCGAACCAGTTCGCCGGAGCCACCAAAAACGCCATCTTCACCGCCCCCGACCACTGGCCCGCCGCGACTGTGAAGAAGCTCGACGCGATCATTGGAAAGTACATCCCCGGAGCTTAGGTATGGGTTTTTTCAGATCTGTTCTTCTTGTTCTGTGGTTTAAGAAAAGCCGAACCACAGAACAAGACGAGCAAGAAGGAATAAGAAAACCGCCGGACGATGAATTGAGAGCAATTAGAAAACTAATCGGCCCACCGATTCATCTGAACATAGTTATGAAAAAGGCAATCTTACCTGTTTTCGCTCTGATATTTTTGCTCGCCAGCTCGGCTATCGCCCAACGCAACATCGATCCCGCGATCGACCGCGATCCGATCCTCGAGGCGGACGCGAAGCACAATCTCGACGTCGCGTGGCAGGCGTTCAAGCCGCTGAAAAAAGCCTATAAACAAGTCCTGATGCGGTTTGAAGAGACGTTCGCGGCCTATCCGCAATTCTCGAAGATGGACGAGTTTCTCTATCTTGCGGGTATGTCCAGCGTTTACCTATCTCGTAACGAGGGCAAGCAGAAGGTGAATCTCAAGAGCGAAAAAGAAAAAGAAAAGTATGCACCTGAGAAGCTGAAAGAAGACGCTGTCGTTTATTTCTCGACGCTGATCGAGAAGTACCCCGAGAGCAAATATAAGGCGGAAGCAGAGAAGACTTTGAAAGAGATAAAGCCGGCTTCCTAAAATAATCGACTGATCCGTGGATCACGATGCCGAGTTCGTATCTGAGCTCGGCTTTTTCTTTTCCGAAAATGAGAACGCTCGTAAATTGCATGTATAAAACAGGTTGCGATAGATGCAATATCGTGCTACAGTAATCGACCGAGTCGCGACGAACGGTGCCACTCGGGTTTTGAAAGACGAAGGAAAGTGCGCAACTCGTGGGACACGCGGGACGCGGGACAAGGGCCACTAACCGCAGTAAACACAGTAGTTTAGCTTGTCCCACTAAAATTAGACCGTTTGGGACTAGGGAATGACAGTTAAACCCAAATGGATCAATGGTTTACGGGTGCAATAGCCTGTAATACACCTCAGGTAGAAGACGTATGACAAGGAAGGTTGTAACCATCTCAATGCCGCCGGCAATGGTTATGTGGCTGCAAAGGCGAGTTGCCGAGGATCGGGAATTTACTTCGGTGAGCGACTATATTCGCGAGCTGGTGATCAACGACCGGGAGCGGCTCAAGGTCAAGGCCAAGTTCGAGCGTAGTTCCAAGTGGGTTCAAAACCCAAGTGCGACCTATACCAAGCGGCTCCGATGACGGAACTCAGAATGGCAAAAGCCTCGTCGAGCGTGTAAAATGCTTGTTTTGCCATACTCTTGGAGACTAATTAATAGAAGATGTCATTGACAGTTGTAGGTTCGGTCGCGTTCGATGCGCTTGAGACGCCGTTTGGTAAACGCGAGAAGGTTTTGGGTGGTGCGGCGACGCACTTTGGGTTATCGGCTTCGTTTTTCACGCAGGTGAATGCGGTTGGCGTGGTTGGCGGGGATTTCAGTGAGGCCGAGTGGGAAGTTTTCCGCCGTCATCACATCAACACTGACGACATCGAGGTCGTGCCGGACGGCCAGACGTTTTTCTGGAGCGGCCGTTACGATTACGACATGAACACGGCGCACACGCTGGACACTCAGTTGAACGTGTTCGCGACGTTCGACCCGAAACTGTCGGAGAATTCTAAGAACGCCCGTGTAGTGTTTCTCGCGAACATCCAGCCGACGCTTCAGCTCGGCGTTCGCAAGCAGTGTGAGAACGCAGAATTCGTCGCGATGGACACAATGAACTACTGGATCTCGTCGGTTAAAGACGAGTTGCTTGAGACGGTAAAATCGGTCGACTGCATCATCATAAATGACGCCGAAGCGCGTCAGCTTACCGACGAGCCGAACATTCATAAAGCTGCTCAAGCGATCATGGCACTCGGCTTAAAGGCGGTCGTGATCAAACGCGGCGAATATGGCGCGACGCTCTTTACGCCGACGTGCTTTTTCTCGACGCCGGCTTATCCGCTGGAAAGTGTGTTCGATCCGACCGGTGCCGGCGATACATTTGCGGGCGGTTTTATGGGCTACCTCGCGGCTCAGAACGAGATCAATGATGATTCGCTTCGACGTGCGTGCGTGTACGGTTCGGTGATGGCGTCGTTCAACGTGGAGAAGTTCGGCACCGAGCGTGTCGACGAATTGGACTATCCCGAGATCAACCAGCGGTTCAAAGATTTCAAGCGGATGACGCACTTCGACGACATCCCGTTCGAACGTGCCGTGACCGCCTAAGCATTAGATCGCGATCATCCCCAAGCGATGGCGAAAGAATTCGATAACTCGTTCGAGCGTTTTGCTCGGCCCGCGGCCGGTGCTGGCTACTTTGTTGCATCGGCGGCGGCGGTAATTCTGTTAATCGCAGTATTGGTTAGTGCGCTTGTGATAGGGAATTGGATCATTGGAACGATCGCCGCAGCCGCGATGGTGGCCGTGGTCGTCCTGCTTTATTCGTCGTCGCGAAGACAGCGAACCGCCAACGGCAATAGCGCCGCTGCGTGGATCGCGTGGGAACCGGCCGAACCCGAATTGCAGCGGCAAACTTTGAATGTCGCGGTCGGCGAGATTTCCCGGATAATGCAGTTTCAACCGGAATCTGTCGGCGAACTGCAAACGGCGTTCATCGTGGGCGAGGACCTCGCTCTTCGGCAGATCCAGCAGGAAGAGAACGTGCCGGTGATGCGTCACATCAGCGTCGGCGGTGTGCCGTTCGATGCGGCCTTCTCTAAGGACGAAATTCTCGTCTGCTGCGAAGTTTGCTTCGTCGTTTCGCCGGAACTCGGTCAAGATCGGGTCGCTGCGATGATGAGGAAGATAGGTGCCGTGAAACGCTCGATCGCCGAGATGAACATCGGCCTGGAAGTTCGGCTGATGGTGATCCTGGTTACGCAGATGCCCGCGGCGGATGTCGAGAAACTTCGCGAATCGTTATCGACCAAGCGGTTCTCATCGACGCCAGTCGACATCGATATCAGGCTGATGGATTTTGAAGGACTCCAGCGAGTCTACGTCTTGTCAGAACCGCCCGCGTAAGCCGGCGGTCAGGCTGTCCACGAACTGACCCTCCGCTTACGCAGAGGGTTCCGGCCGCCGCGTAAGCCGGCGGCCGCAGCTAAAAGAATATGCTCAAAGACAAAGTAGGAATGATCTTCGGTGTCGCGAACAAGCGTTCGATCGCCTGGGCTTGTGCCGATGCGGCAAATGCGAACGGTGCAAAGCTTGCATTCACATACCAGGGCGAACGGCTGAAGGAGAATGTTGAGAAACTGGCAGGTGAACTCCCCGATTCGCTGATCGTGCCGTGCGACGTGACCGATCAGGCGAGCGTCGATGCCGCGTTCGACGCGGTGAAGGCGAAATACGGAAAGCTCGATTTTCTCGTCCACTCGATCGCTTATGCACCGAAGGAAGCTCTGGAGGGCGAGTTCGTTACGACGACTCGTGATGCTTTCCGAACGGCGTTAGAGATCTCGGCGTTCTCGCTAACGCAAGTTTCGCTTGCCGCGGCTCCGCTGATGACCGACGGCGGCAGTATCGTGACGATGAGCTATTACGGAGCCGAGAAGGTTATCTCCAACTACAACGTAATGGGCGTCGCAAAGGCTGCGCTGGAGGCCTCGGTAAGATATCTTGCCGCCGATCTCGGCAAGCAGAACATCCGAGTAAATGCTATCTCCGCCGGCCCGATCAATACGCTATCCGCGCGCGGCGTGAAGAATATGGGAACGCTGCTCGGCTACGTCGGTGAGAAGTCGCCGCTCAAGCGAAACGTCACCGCTCAAGAGGTCGGCAATACGTCGCTCTTCCTCGTCAGCGACCTCGCCTCCGGCATCACCGGCGAAACGATCTACGTCGACTGCGGGTATAACATCATGGGAATTTGAGGAACGCGGACGCCTCGTCCGCCCGCTGGATTCTCCGACACAGTAACCAATTCGCGGACGGGGCGTCCGCGTTCCAATATGGCTGAAACTGACGCAAATAAACCGAAGGCTCGAAAGAGAAAGGCCAAACCGCCTGAGCCCAAAACCGTCGCCGAGGCGAAGAAGCGCGAACGCGTTCCGAACTATTGGCAACTCACTGACGACGAAGTACTGCTGCGTTCTCCGGAGCCCGAGGACGATTACAAAACATCCGATTCGTGGCGCGTGTTTCGCATCATGGGCGAGTTCGTCGACGGGTTCGACAACCTCGCGACCATCACGCGCGGCGTTTCGCTATTTGGCTCAGCCCGAACTCGACCGGACGACGAGATGTACATCGCCGCCCAGGAAACCGGGCGACTTCTCGCTGAGGCGGGATTCGAGGTCATCACCGGCGGGGGACCGGGCATCATGGAGGCAGGCAATCGCGGCGCCTTTGAGATCGGCAAGGTTTCGGTCGGGTGCAATATTGAGCTGCCGTTCGAGCAGGCCCCGAATCCATATCTGACCAAGTCGCTTTCCTTCAAATACTTCTTTGTCCGCAAGACGATGTTCATCAAGTACAGCAATGCGTACATCATCTTTCCCGGCGGATTCGGTACGATGGACGAATTGTTCGAAGCATTGACTCTCATTCAGACCAAGAAGATCCGTAACTTTCCGGTCGTGTTGTTTGGTTCAGGTTACTGGCAAGGCCTGCTTCAGTGGATTACCTCGACCATGCTGCACGAAGGTTACATCGGCGAAGATGACCTAAAGCTGATACATCTGACCGACTCACCGCAGGAAGCCGTGAATTTCGTCATCAAGACCTTTGAAGAAGGGGCTGTGAATGGCGAGACAGGCTCGGGACACGAGGCCTAAAGATAATCGGTGAGCCATTTGAGATAGCCTGCCGACACCTTCTCAGCGCCGATCGCAACTATCTCCGGCGTTTCGTAACTGTGGTGGTCGAGAATGTATTTCTCGACAGCTTCGTATTTTTCGGGCAGTGTTTTGATCAGCAACAGATGCTCGCTGTCTTTCGCGATCTTTCCTTCCCACGCGTAAACCGAAGTCATCTTCGGAAGTATCTGCACACATGCCGCCAGCCTAGACTCAACGAGGCCGTTCGCAAGCGAATTGGCCTTATCGGCGGTAGCTGTTGTTGTTAGGACGATGAGCACTAGTTCTTCGCCATCACCTCGGCGTACTCTCCGCTTTCGGCCCAATCGATTATCTCGGAAACTCGCCAGATCGGGAACGGGTGTGTCTGCCCCGCATTGATGATCGTCGCCCAGAACTTGTCGAGAGCTTTTTCGTCGCAGGTCTTCTTGAACTCACGGCCTTGTTCGAGAAACTGTTCGTAATCGATCTTCGACGCTGCGGTTCCTCCCGCGAGTTTCATCATCACGCGTCCGACCACGTGCGGATCCTGCACCGTCAGCATCGCCGCCCGATCGCAAGAGAGCTCGGCACGGCGCGCCCAGGCTAGGAGTGCGCTGTTGATACCGGCTGAGATGATGAACTTGATGATCTCGGAACCGGGAACCAGCTTGGCGACCGAAGCGTTGGCGAGAGCTTCCATCAAGCGAGCGGCGGTAAGATAAAGCACATGTTCCGCGTGGATATGGCCAACTTCGTGTGAGATGACCGCGAGAGTTTCCTCGTCCGTGAGGCGTTCGAGCAGTCCGGTTTGAAGGACAATGATGTGCTTCTCGGATCCAAATGTGAACGCGTTTACGATCGGATTCTGCTGGACGAACATCTCCGGCATCTCGACGCCGAGAGTCGTGCAGGCGACCTGAAGCTTGGCGTGAAGATCGGGAAACTGCTTTGGCGTTACCTTGACCGAGCTGGCAGTAAAGATAACGCGAAGAGCCGATTCGCCGGTGACCTCAAGCAGTTTGCGAAGAGCGTTGTCGATGCCCGGTATCGCTCGAAGGGCGGCGAGGGCCTTGCTGTCGGCCGGATGTACGTAATCGTGCTTGCTTAGGTCGGCAAATTTCTTGTGCGGCTCATTAGAGAGCGGAAGTTTGCACTTTCCGCAATTCGCATCGCCGTTCTTGTAGCCTTCCTTTACACCGTTCTTTTGCCCGCAAAACCGGCAACGCACGAAGAGGCTCTTGGTCAGCCCCTCGGATTCGTCTTTCTTTTTCGCCATATTGAGATTTTAATCAGCGTCTATTAGATGTTCAAACGATGCAATGTTTAGCAAAGTTTCATCGCGAAAGCCGTGCGATCGTCTCGACGTGATGCGTCTGCGGAAAAAGATCGACGGCGGTGATGGAGTCGAGCTTGTATCCGGCCTCGACGAAACGTTTCAGATCGCGAGCGAGGACAGACGGCTCGCACGCGACATACGAGATATGCGGAGCTCCGAGCGCGATCAGATTCGTCATCGTTTCTTTTTCAGTACCCGCTCGCGGCGGGTCGAGGAGGACGAAATCGACGTCCTTAGGAGGATCGGCAAATAGATATCGGCGTACACTTTCGGCCTTGAACCTGAGGTTTGTATGGCCGTTGTCGGTCGCGTTCCGCATCGCGTACTTGATCGCCCCGGGGTTCTCTTCGATCCCGACGACATTCGCAAATTTTTTTGCCATCGGAAGCGAAAACAGGCCGACACCGCAGTAAAGGTCGAGAGCCAGTCCGCCCTCAGCACCGGAGATCGCCGTCTCGACAAGCTGCGGGATCAGGAACTGATTGCCCTGAAAGAACATATCCGCTCGATACGTGAACGTCTCGCCCAAGGCGGTGAATGAGATCTCGGGCGGCTCGATCAGTCCCGGCGAATGGATCGAAACTCCGTTATCTCCCGACGCGGCTTCGACGAACGACCTGTCGGACCACAAGTTCTCCCAAGGAAAATCCTCACGGATCCGATGCAGTTCAGCGTTCAATTCGGGAACCAGCTTCGGGCAAGACTCGATCGCAACAAGATCCCGCGAATTCCGCTTGTAGTATCCGACCCCGCGGGTATCAGGATCGAGATGCCACATTGCCCGCGACCGATACTCGAATTCCTTCGGCGATGCGATGACGGCGATCTCGTCGGTGTAGTCGATCTTCGCGATACGGCGGAGGCAGTCGCGGATGATCTCGACCTTCGACGCGAGTTGCTCGGCGTAGCTCATCTGCTGAAAATCGCATCCGCCGCATGAGCCGAAATATTCGCATGGCGGAGTGATCCGGTTCGGGCCGGGTTCAATGACCTCGACGATCTCGGCAAACGCGATCAAGCCCTTCGTTTCGATTATTTCAACCTTCACCCGATCGCCGGGAACGGCAAGGGCAACAAAGAGCGTCAGCCCGTCGGCATGAGCAATGCCGTAGCCACGCGGGATTATTCGTTCGATCGAGACTTCTAGAATGTTGTTTGTTTTTGGCAAGTTTATAGGTAGAAAAGGCTCAATCTAGGAATATTCTCGTCCTCGCGGAGCCGCTTCAGCAGCATCAGCCGATGCGTGGACTTATACGATTCCGCCGGCATCGTCGACTTGTACGGACGCAGTTCCTTATCCGTCTCCTTCTTTGCGATCTCGAAAAGTCCGCGGTCAGACCGAGCGAGAAGAGCCTCGTCCAGCAGCGATTCAACATCCTTCAGGCTCAGATCGACCTGCTCCAGATTATCGTTGATATTGTCGGCAATTTCGATCAGCCGCACACAGGCCCGATCGATATTCTCCGCCAACGCGGGATTCGTGTTGAGTTTAAGCGATGTCGAAAGTCCGTACAGATGGTCGCGGACCTCAGAAACATTGAACGGCGCCGAGGATTCCGAATCCTCAGCCGGCTTTCCGGCCTGGGCCTTCAGCCATTCTTCGTACTGCGCCTCGACCTCTTCGCGGCAAAACATCAGGCCCTTGATCGACCGCGGGCCGGGATTCTTTTCGAAGTTATCGAAGACCTGCTCGATCGCACGGATAACGATGTGAAGCGGAATGCCGCCCTCTTGCCACGCTTCCATCAGCGCCCAATCGAGCGGGCTCAGAAACAAATTCTTCGCGCGTCGGCGAATGAACGTCTCTTCGATCTCGGTGAAATAGTTGAAGTAGTTTAAACTGAGCAATCTAAGTAAAAGGTTGAGCAGATCATCCCTGGAAGAAATCGCTCGCTCGAACGATCTTCACGTTGCAGTATCTTTGTATCGACCTGAAATCATCCCAGTTATCTGTAACAACTGTCGTTTTCCATCGTCTCGAACTTGCCGCGATCAGCGCATCGAGAGCCATTCGTTGAGAGGCTCCCGGTTTAAGTTTTGGAAATTTCCCTTTAGCGTCTCGTTTACGCCCGTGTGCAAGCCAGTATAAGACTTTACTTGCCATCAACCAGTCCTCATCGGTCGGAGTGATCAGAGAATTATCCTTCGCGTAGGCCTTGTAAACATTCTCGTAGACCCGTCGTTCTGAATCATCAGAAGCTCTTGCCATAAGTTCCATTAGCACGACAGACGAAAAAAGAAAGTTGTCAGGATAATCCGACAACTTTCTCGATATGATCGTGGATGTGTCAATGGTAAAAAAACTCATCAAGAGGCTTTTCGAGGGTGCTGATTCTTATACGCAATGCTAAAAGCCTTTAGTGTTAGTGCCTTTCGTTTCGCAAGGCGCCTTTCTCGCTGCTCGTCCGACTCGGGATTCAAATGATACGGGCGCGGAGATTCTGCTGTAGCCGGCAAGGCCGCATCAATCATTCTCTCGCCTGAAAAGACAAGAGCGACTTTTCCTCTATTCGACGAGGACGCCTTTCGCCCGTTCCCATTCGGATCCGTTTGTCGTTCTTTACTCTTTGCCGGCA
>DAIOWA010000058.1:0-9501 GCA_036758705.1 Pyrinomonadaceae bacterium
TACGTAAAATCAAATGTCGTCGTCCAGGTCTTTCCGCCGTCGGTCGAATTCTCTCCGTGCTGTCGGACATCGCCGTTGTCGAGCTTTGAAAATGTCATTCGCCCGATCGTTTTCACGCCGTTCTGCACCGACTCGGAATCGAGCACCATCTTCCCGTCGACAAGGCCGCCGACATAGTGCGTCATCAAGCCTTTGTTGTCGACCCACGTCTGATGCCATTTTCCGTCGCGGGTATCGAAGACGTTAAAGCTCTTTCCGGCCGACACCGGCGTCTCCCAATTCTCGAAAATGATGCAGCTCGACAGGATAAGCTGAATGCTGCTCGTCCCGACCGTCACGCCCTGCACGTTCTTCGGCAGCCATTCGCCGATCCAGAAATCGAACTGACGAAACTCCGGCTTGTTGCGGCAGGGATTGGCGACCGTGTCAAGCTTTTTCACATATTCGGCAAACTTCGGCTCGGCCTTGATCGCCGCGAAATCCTTCTCGTCGTTCAGCGACTCCGCCGCGATCCCTCCGAGGACGAGGCTTTTTTCGAATACGGCATAGACCTTGTCGCCATGTCCCGCACGGGCCTCGGCACGGGCGAGAGCCAGAGCGAAAACCGAGTTCGGCGAGATCGTCATCGCCGCTTCGAGATGCTTCACCGCCTTCGCCGCATCGTTCAGATTCAGATAAGTAACGCCGAGACGATAGTTCGCCCCGGCGTTCTTCTCCTCGACCTTCACGATACCTTCGTACGCCGCAGCCGCGGTTTTCCAATCCTGCTTTTGATAAGCGTCGTTAGCCGCCGTCCGCATCTCCGGCGTGACCGTTTGGCCGATCGCCGCCGCACAAAAAACCAATAAGACAAATACTGCTGTCTTCATTTCATCACTCCTTTACAGGCCATTTTTTCGGATCCGGCTTCATCGCCTTCTCCTTTTCCGAGCAATCTCCCGGATCGATCGTCGACGCTCCGTTCGCGATCTTCCATGTTCCGTCGATGCGGATCAGATTGAATTGATTGATGCCGCAGTGCGAAAGCTTATCTCCGTTGAAGAAAACGTACCGACCCCAGACCATCGCCCAATCGTTGTGCACTTCGACTTTGGGGTCATACATCTCTTCGCGCATTACCTTGGTCTTGTCGGTGAACATCTTCGAGAACGCCTCGCCGTTGAAAGACTGATAACGCGACTTGCCGTCGCGCTGTTTGAAGACCGCGGCAAGGTTGGACGTCGGCGTATGAAGCGTGACAATTCCCGCCGGATTCGATGCGGCCATTTCAGTGAATAACTGATTCACCACCCCGATCGCCGCCTTCGCATCCTCGCTATGCTGCCCCAACACATTCGCCGCCCCGATCGACAACAATGCAGCGAAAATAAGTAACTTCCTTTTCATGTTTGTCATATAGTTCCCTATTGTGGTCGTATCGATTTCTTCTTGTTCTTCTGGTTCTGTGGTTACTCTCAAGCGAACCGCTGAACGGGATGAACAGGAAGGAAGAAGATGATCAACCTCGGCACGCCTACTGTCCCGCAGCCTTATGCACAACATACGACCCCGCGATCTTCGGAGCGATCTCATCAAGCCAGCGGTTAAGCTCTGCCTGCGTGTAGTATTTCCCTTTCAACATCACGCCCGCCCGATCGTAGGTAGCCGTGATGTCATCAAGCGGATTCTTGTTAAGCAAAACAAGATCGCCGGCCTTCCCTTTCTCGACCGTTCCCGACTTCGCGAGCGAACCGAGATACTCGTGCGGATTACGCGTACCGGCAGCCAACGCCGCGTAGTTGCCGATACCCGCATCGCGAAGCGCTTTCAGTTCGTGATGCAAGGCGAATCCGTACAGCCAGAGAAACTCAGGCGTATCCGAACCGGTCATCAGCTTGCCGCCGGCATCATTGATCGCGACGATGAGTTTATCGCGGAGCTTGATCCACCGCGCACGCTGTTCGAGTGAGATGGTATTGAGAAAGCGATTCTTCTTATAGAAATCCAGCCACTGCTGCTGCACCTTCGGCGGGTAAAAACGGAAATCCGGTTGAGCACGGATCTCTTCTTCGGTCCGCAGCCGGCCGAACGTGTTCTTCATAAAGTGCTGCGTCGGGTCTACGTACGGATTCGACGCGACGGTCCGCCGCGCGACCTCGGCGATCTTGCTCTCGTCAATATAGTCAAACGCTTTCCAGTTGTCGGGATTGTAGATCAGGATGTCCGAGACGGCGTGCTTCATCGGCGCGTCGGGCTTGAGCAGCATCTCGATGTAGCCGTCAAGGTGCTCGATCTGCTGCTTCGCTTTCCACGCCCGCTCGACCCCGACAAACCGCGTATCCGCATGGCCGACGACTCGGATGCCAACTTTCGCTGCTTCATCGACCGCCGCTTCGTAGATCGCACCCGGCACGAACGTCGTGAACTTGATGAAGTCGTATCCGGCCGCCTTCGATTTCCTTACCGCATCGCGAGCCTCTTCATCCGTTTTCACGACGAAATCATTGCCCTGCTCTCGTCCGGTCAGATGCGGCGATGCGACCCACATCGTCGGCGCAATGATCTCGCCCTTCGCCGATCTCGATCTTAGCGACAGCAGCTCCGGCGTACCGATCATAAACCGCACCGTCGTCACGCCGTTCGCCACCATCACGCGAAGCTCGTCCGGACCTATCGAGTCGGGATATTCGTCGCTGTCTGACAGCAAATGCGTGTGCATATCGACAAGGCCCGGGATCAGATATTTGCCCGTACCGTCCACACGCACCGCATCCTTCGGAACCTTCACGCGTCGAGCGTCTCCGACCTCCGCTATCACACCATTCTTTACGATCACCGTCTGATTCGCGAGGACTCGTTCACGGTCCATCGGAACGACGTTCACGCCGACAAACGCTGTCGTCTGAGCAAACGAGATCGCTGCTAAGATCGATACAAATAGAAACAAGAATAGGGTTTTCATTTTCTTCTATTGTTTAGGCAGCGGATTCTGAATGTCGGCCACCAACTTCCATTCGCCCGCTCCGTTCCGCCGCCACACGTGCACGTAGTAACCGGTCTCTTCAGGAACGTGATTAACGGTCACGTATTTCCCATATGTAAACGCCAGATCGTTCGACCTCGCGATCTTTCCGTCAATGAATTCAAACTTCGTCTGCTTCAGAAGAGGAGCGAGATCGGCGAAGTTTGTTGCGGGCATAACCCCGTCGCGGTGAACGCGAAATTCTTCATTGAGAAAGCTCTTATAGCCCTTCGCCGGACTCTTCTTAGCAATCGAGCTCGAAAACGCCCCGTCAAGTTCGCGATAGTCAGGAACGTGAGCCACCGTGTGTTTCGCTGGCTTAAATGCGGCGGCTGCCTGAAACATGACTTCTAGTGGCGCGATCGCGCTCGGCGTACCAACGCCCATATCGATCGCGACCTTCCACGATCCATCCGCCTGCTTTTGCCACACCGAAAAATAGATCCCGTGAAACGGCGGCTTGGCATCCGGCCCTTGGGGCGTGTAGAGGACAGGTCCGGTCGTGTATCCGAGATCGCCGGCGGCCGAGATGTCGCCGAACATCGGCGCCCAATTGAAGATCAATTTGCGCGGGCCAGTCGCGGGTGGAGACTTAAGTAGTTTCTCCCGCGTACGTTCCGGATGCGGCCCAAACCCGATGCCGTCGTCCGCAAAGTATTTCGCGAACCCGTCCCGAAACCCGACCTTCACAGTCTCCGCCGCAAACGCACGCTCGGTATCCGCCAGATCCGAAAGATCTTTTGAAACCTGCGCCGACGCGATCGCGGCCAGAGCTAGAACAAACATCGCCACCACAACTAACTTCATTGCGATCCTCCTTTCGCTTGCCGCATGTCCTCAAGCCTACAGATAAATCCCCAACCGCCGCCGAGTTCGCTGACCGCCAGCATCAGTTCGTTCGTTCCTTTCTTCAGCGGCAGATAGACCGCATCATTTTCAGCATCGACAATTCCCAGAAACCCCGGATCACGAAAGTTTTGCGCGCTTCGGCCGCGGCCATTCCGCCCGTCGAAGAAAGGAACGCACGCCTCGCTTCTTCGACGTAGAATCGGTAAGCTCGCTCAGCCGATGAGCGTCGCTGCTCATCCGTCTGGTCCGGCGGAGCAAACTCTTCGTTCGACACGATCTGCGTCGGGACGGGAAGCAGCCGTTCATCAACCTCGCATTTCTGGATCCACTTTCCTCGTTTCATCTATTTGAGAGCGATCTCCGCGTGGGCGGCGGTGATCAATGCCGCGAATGTTCCATCGAATGCGTCTTCCTCTTCCTTCACGCCACCGGCAAACTTATCGCGCCACGACTTCACATCGATATTCTTTTGAACTGCCTCACGAACCGCCGCGAGATTCGCCGGCCCGCTTCCGAGCCGATGCGTCTCGCGCGTCACTTCCTTCGTCACCGCTTCCTGCAGATCTATGAGAAGGCGGATGTAGTTCCGTCCCTTCTCGCTATCAAGCACTTCGCCATGACCCGGGATCATCGTCTGAAAATCCAGTTCACGCAGCCGACGAAGCGTATCCGCAAACGCCGCCGGAAACCCGCCAAAGAAATACGGAACGGGATGCACCACCAAGTCGCCGGTCATCACGATCTTTTCGGCCGGAAGGTAGACGATCGCATCGCCCGCAGTATTTCCGCGGCCGAGATATCGAATGAGAACAACGCGGTTGCCAAGATCGATCCGCATTTCCGAGTCGAACGTCAGCGTCGGCGAACGATCGGTTATCGACTTAAATTCTTCCTGCACCGGTGCGATGCCGGCGATCGCCTCCGCGTATTCCTTCTTGTCGCCTTCGCTCAGCTCCTTGCCGTTCGCATCCTTGCCCGCGGTTAGTATCTGCTGGAGCCGTTCACCGCGTTTCGGAAATCGTTCAAACCATCCGGGGTTATATCCGACACTTTGCTTCGCCGTCTCGGTATGCGCGATTATCGACAGGCCCGGAAACGCGTCCCAGTACGTGCCGTTTCCCATCGTGTGATCGAAATGCCAATGTGTGTTCACAAGATATCGAACGGGTTTGGCAGTCCACTTTTTGATCTCCGCAATGTCCTCGCGGGCTGACGACGGCAGATAGCACGAATCGACGACGAGCACCTCGCGGTCGCCGATGATGACGGTCGTGTTGCCCTGCGGAAACGTATCCGGAGCGTCCTTGTGGCGGATCGTGTAGATACCTTCGGCGACCTTCGTAACTGTTCGAACCGTGCTCCGCGACGAATCGGCCCGGACACCGATCGCCATCAGCGTGATCGCAAAGACGACAAGAAATTTCGATCCTTTATTCATTTGCTTTTGGCTGCATCAATCGCCGCTGGCCGCTGCCGTCGGCGTTCATCACATAGATATCGCGATGCCCGTCCCGGTCGGATTGGAAGACGACCTGTTTGCTGTCCGGCGACGAGAACGGATATAGATCCGAAAACGAATTGTTAGTAAGCCGTTTCATATCCGACCCGCCCGGAAGCACCGAATAGATCTGAAACTTGCCGTCCTTTGTCTCACGCCTGGCGAACAATATCCGCTTACCGTCGTGCGTCCATTCCGGCCCGTTATCGAACTCTGCTTTGTTCCCAATATTGACTGCATCGCTGCCGTCAACGTTCATCACGTGCACGTCCGCATCGCCACCGCGATCAGATGAGAACAAGATCTTCTTCCCGTCCGGCGACCACGACGGCGAGAAGTCGCGAGCCGTATTATTCGTCAGTCGCGTTTGGTTCGAGCCGTCCGCGTTCATCGTGTAGATCTCCCAATTGCCGTCCTTGCTCGACATCCACACGATCCGCTTTCCGTCCGGTGACCAACTCGGGTCCCAATCGTTACCTTTAATGAACGTAAGCCGTTTCTCGCCCGAGCCGTCCACATTGATCGTGTAGATCTCGTAGTCGCCGTCGCGTTCGCTCATAAAAACCCCGCGTTTCCCGTCATGCGTCCATCGCGGAGCGTAGTCTTCGCCCGGGCTTGTTATCAGCGGCTTGCGGTCGCTGCCGTCCGCCTTCGTCGAATAAACATCACCCTTGCCGCTCGGCCCCGACTTGAAATAGATGCGTCCATTCTTGTTCCACGTCGGCACAACATTGTCGCGAGCGTCACCGCCTTGCGCGATGCACGATGCCACTACAAAGAGCATTAGTAAAACGATCTTCATTTGCCCTCTCCAAGATGTTTGAATGCCGCCGCGGTCGCGGGCAGCGTTACGTAGTTTCGAAAGATGAATCCCTTGTGTCGCGAATCGCCCGCGAACACCTTTTGCTGATCCGAGAGATCGATCTTCGCCCGCATCTGTTCGACGGTCTCGCCCGGTTTGTATGCGGCCCTCGACCTATCACGAACCGCCGTCGCAAGCGCGATCGTCTTGTCGAGATACACATCGTCCTTCATCACCGGCCCGTGTCCGGGAATGTACATCCGCGAGCCAAGTCCCTTCAACTTTTCGAGCGTCGTAGCATACTCCAACGGATACGAAGTCGAACCCAGTAGCGGCACGGGGTAGACCATCAGATCGCCCGTGATCGCGATTCTTTCCTTCGGCAGATTCACCACCAAGTCAGCTCCGGTATGAGCGCGTCCTAGAAATAAAACCTCGACAGTTCGCCCGTCCTGCTTGATCTCTAAGCGGTCATCGACCAACACATCCGGCAGGATGATCTCGAACGTGCTCGACTCGGCAAGATACGAACTGACAAATTTGATATCGCTCGCATAACCGGCCCGCTCCTCGTCCGTGATCGCTCCGCCCGCGATGCTTTCGCCTTTCTCAAGGCTCGACTCCAGCATCCCGACAAAGCCGCGTCCGTTCTTCAAGCTGCCCTGCCGGTTTCCGCCGCCGACCTCAGGCAGATCCTTCAGCGTGCTCCGATGCCCGACGAACTTCACGCCCGGAAATGCCTCGCGGTACGCTCGGTTCCCGATTATGTGGTCCTCATGCCAGTGCGTGTTGATCACGTACTTCACCGGCTTGTCCGTGATCTCTCGCAGCGCCGCGATGACCTCCTTCGTATAGCCGACCGTCAGATTCGAATCGACCACGATCACATCGTGCTTACCGACGATAAATACGTTGTTCGCATTGAACCAAAACGAAGCCGGCTCTCGCCGGATCACCGCATAAACGCCGTCCGCAACCTCCTGCACATCAAACGACCGCGCCTGCGAAAACACAGACGCCGCCGCGAGCAGAAAGATCAGGATCGAACCGGCTTTCGAGAGCATTGGTAGGAATACTACTGACCCGTTCAGTTCTTTGTTCAGAAAAGTTTTAAAAACGTTGGGATAAGCGGCACGATTTCGGGGCTGAATCGTGAAGAGAAGATGTACGGAGAAAAAGATGTATTCGAGAAGGGCGACCTAGGCGGGAGTTTACGTCTGTTTCGTTTCGTGTTTTCCTGCATTTTTTCGGTGCGTTCCGTGGTTCTGCCTTTAAGAGGAGGAACCACGGAACACACGGAATACACAGAACAGAATATAGCTTGGAAACTAGTTCTTCCGCGGAAGCTTCCCGTCCATCATCGCCGTCTGATAGACGAACGCCGCGATGATCGTCGAAGCCTGTTTCATATCGTCCGCCTGAATGCGGTCGAAATTGTCCTGGTTCGAGTGATGCGTCCGGCTGCTGTATTCGATCTCGTCCTGAATGAACTGGAATCCGGGCAAGCCGATCCCATCAAACGGAAGATGATCGGTCCCGCCGGTGTTCGACAGGGTCAACGTCTTCGCACCAAGGTCAGAGAAAGGCGCCAGCCACGATTCGAACAACGGCTTGATGTTCGCATTTCCCTGCAGATACACGCCGCGGATCTTGCCCGTTCCATTGTCGAGATTGAAGTAGCCCGCCAGCTTGTCGTAATCAGGACCTTTGACCAGCGTGCCGTTCTTCTTCTCGCCAAAATGCTGCTTGACGTAGTTCGTCGAACCGAAAAGCCCCTGCTCCTCACCCGACCAAAGCGCCACGCGGATCGTCCGACGCGGTTTCAATCCTGACGCGAGAATGATACGAGCAGCTTCCATCACTGCCGCACTTCCGGCACCATTGTCAGTCGCACCGGTCGAGCTATGCCACGAATCAAGGTGAGCCCCGAGCATCACGACCTCGTCCTTCAACGCCGGGTCAGTCCCAGGGATCTCGGCGATCGTGTTGTACTGCATCGGATCGTCGTCAAAATACTGAGCATCGACCTCGACCGTCATCTTCGGCTTAGCGCCATTTTTGATCATCCGAACAAGCCGGTTGTAATCTTCCGACGCCACGGTCACCTGCGGCATCATGTTCGCTTCGTATTTCTTGTTTTGCGGCTGGAACGCGGGCGAATCGAAGATGTCCATTATCGACTTGATCTCCGTCGGCATCTCATACGCCACGTTCGCTCCCTGAACGAACAGCGTCCCGCCGGAGCCCTGTCCGCTGTTATAAAGCGCGACCGCCGCACCTTCTGCCTGAAGGAATTTCGTCCGCTTTACATTCTGATTAAAGCCGTCGACAAATTGCTTGATGATGGCAGGCGGCGGCAGTCCTGAACCATCCGAATCCGCCGGTTTAGCGGCAGCCTCCATCTTGGCAAGGGCTTCGTCATCGAACCGCTTCAGCTGCGCCTTATCTACCGGCGGTATCGGTCTTTCGCCCGACATCAAAACGATCTTGCCCGCAAGCTGGCCTTTGTACTTCGCAAAATCCGCATCGGTCTTCGCATCGAAATACACGACCTCACTAGTAACCGCGCCCTTCGTTGACGGCGACCATGCGTTTGGATACGCGATCACCGGAACGTACTGCGGCTCCGTAATGGCCGCCATAAACTTCCTCAACGCCCATCCACGGCCGAACGGCCCCCACGATTCGAGATGGGCGTTCTGCATTCCCCATTCCTTCATCTTGTCGCGTGTCCATTCATTCGCCCGCTTCATATTCGGCGAGCCCGTCAGCCGTCCGCCGATGTTATCGGTCAGGAACGAAAGCGTCTCCATATACTTGGAGCGGTTCATCCCCTCATCACGGATCTTGTCGATCGCCTCTTTCGGAGCCGAATAAACCGCCGCCGCCGTCTGAGCAAAAGCGCTCGGAACCACAAACGCGAGCAGCAAAGCACCCGCAACAAACTGTCGTCTTAACATAAAAAAAATTCTCCGTAATTAGCCGAACAAAGGTTACGGACTAATTACGGAGATGTTTAGCAATTTGTTCTAAAGTTTTAATTACTGCCGATCACCGACGCCGGCAGCGGCTTGTCGACCTTCGGCCGCACGGCGCGATTCGACAGCTCCCAGCCGGTCGCATAGATCGTCTTCGCGACCTTCTCCATCGAGTTGAAATTGATCTTATCCACGGTATCGGTCACCCGATGATAATCCGCGTGACTGCCGTCCATATAAAAGATGATCGGCACGCCGCGGCGGGCATAATTGAAGTGATCCGAGCGGTAGAAAAACTGCTCCGGATCGTTCGGATCGTCGTAGCGGAAGTTGAACTTCAGATTCAGAAAGTTCTTGTTCACGCTGTCACTCA
>DAIOWA010000059.1:0-9470 GCA_036758705.1 Pyrinomonadaceae bacterium
TATGATCGGGCCGGTCGAACTCCATATGAATTGTAATGCCGGATTTTCAATGCTCCGGCTCGTCCAAAGGTTCAAACTCAACCCGGTCGTATATCTCCGCAAGGTTCAAAGAGCATTCGACGCTCTCGATCTCGAATGAATCCGTCAGGCTGCTGTAACTCCTGTAACGCCAATCGCCATCCGCCTGCCGCGTGAAATGCTCAACAAATGGTTTTTCTTGAGACACAAGAACATAGTCAATAAGCGTCTCGTTCCCCATGCGATAGCGCATGAATTTTGTCGTGCGGTCGTATACTTCGGTCGATGGTGAAAGAACCTCGAATATGACCCTCGGGTTGACCAGGACATCCTTCTTCGTGTCGTGAAACATAGGTTCACCGCACACGATCGTCAGGTCCGGATACGCGAAAAGAGAGGCATTCGAAGTGCGAACCTTCATGTTCGGTGAAAGGGGTTCGCAAGGCATTCCTTTCAGTTTGTTACCAACTTCGCGAGCCAGATTGATGCACACCCGGCTGTGCGACAGCGATTCGCCCGCCATTGCGTAAAGGTCGCCGTCAAGGAACTCGTGGCGATTCTCGCTTTCACGCTCAAACTCCAGGTACTCCTCGGGCGACGCAACATGAACCGTTTTGAGCTTTGCCAATCCCATATTTCCAAGTTTACATTTAGCCAGCCGACTGAGCCCGTCCGCGGCCGACCTGAACCTTGGCCGGCCGGAGCAGTTGATTGCCGAACTTGTAACCGCGTGAATACTCGGCGGTTACCTTACCGTCCTGGTCCGGGTCAACCTCGGCCATATCGATCGCTTCGTGTACCTCGGGATCGAATGTGGTACCCACGCCGGGCACAGCCTCAACGCCAACGCTCATCAGCGCCTGTTCGAAGGATCGGGCGGTTCCGACGACGCCGTTACGGAGATTCTCCAGAGACGAATCAGCTTCACTCGCGGCGACCGCAAGATTTAGGTTGTCGAGAACGGGCAGCAGCGTCGTAAGAAAACTGAACTGGCCCTGTCTCGAACGGTCTTCAAGGGTCTTCATCATGCGCGAACGCATATCAGCAGTTTCTTTCTCAAGAGACGCCTTGGCTTCGTCAAACTTCGCCTGTACGCCGATGAGTTTCGATTCGGCAGCCTCGCGGCGTTCGGTCTCAGCTTTTAGCTTTGCTTCGAGCGCGACCTCGGCGGCGGACTTCACCGGGCCTTTCTCCGCCGGCGGATCGTCCGCGACGCGTTCACCTTCGGCGTTGAACCGCCGTTTGTCGTTAAACGGGATCTTCACTTCGTCCTCACCCAATATTTCGTCTAAAAGACTGTCAGTATCGTTCATCATCACTAATCGAATCTACTATTTTAGCCTTTCGGCCTGGTATCAGCTAACCGCAGCCTTCTGTTCCCCTTCAGCAGGCGAAAATACCAACTGGCCATCGTGAGCAGAAACCTTGACCGTCTGACCGCTTGCGATCTCGCCCTGCAGCAGTTTTACCGCAAGCGGATTCTGTACCATCGTCTGGATCGCACGCTTCAGCGGGCGTGCGCCGTAAACTGGATCGTATCCTTCCGCGACCAACAGATCCTTCGCCGATTGATCGAGTTCGATCGCGATGCCGCGGTCGTCGAGCATCTTGCGAAGTTTTTCGAGCTGCACGTCGATGATCGTTGCGATCTGTTCCTTACCGAGCTGATGGAACACGACGATGTCGTCGATGCGGTTCAGGAACTCGGGCTTGAAGTGATCGCGCAAGACCTGCAGCACGTCGTTCTTTACGTCGTGATCAGCCAACGGATTCTCGTTCGCCGCCTGGATCGCACGCGAACCGAGATTCGACGTCATTATCAAAACCGTGTTTTTGAAATCGACCACGCGGCCTTTGCTATCGGTCAATCGACCGTCGTCAAGGATCTGCAGCAGGACGTTAAATACATCCGGATGGGCTTTCTCGATCTCGTCGAAAAGCACAACCGAATAAGGGCGGCGCCGTACCGCTTCGGTAAGCTGGCCGCCTTCCTCATAACCGACGTATCCCGGAGGTGCTCCGATCATTCTTGCGACCGCGTGCTTCTCCATATACTCCGACATATCGAGCCGCACCATCGCACGCTCGTCGTCGAATAGAAATTCCGCCAACGCTCTTGCCGTCTCCGTTTTTCCAACGCCGGTCGGGCCAAGGAAGATGAATGAGCCGACCGGACGATTCGGATCCTGCAGGCCTGCACGAGCTCGCCGGACTGCATTTGCCACAGCTTCAAGCGCCTCTTGCTGGCCGATCACGCGCTTACCGAGATTTGTCTCCATCTGGATGAGCTTCTGCATCTCACCCTCGAGCATCTTCGAAACAGGTACACCCGTCCACTTCGCGACTACCTCGGCAACGTCCTCTTCGTCGACTTCCTCCTTCAGGAAAACGCCATCCTTCTGTAGGGATTCGAGCCGGTCCTGCTCAGTCTGAAGCTGCTTTTCGAGCTCGGGGATCGTTCCATATTGGATCTCCGCAGCCTTTGCGAGATCGCCGGCCTGCCGAGCGCGTTCGAGCGCGAGCTTTGCTTCTTCAAGTTGCTCCTTGCCCGTTCTCATCTTCTCGATCTCTTCTTTCTCAGACTGCCACTTGGCCTTCATCGCCGACGACTTTTCGTTGAGATCGGCTATGCGGCGCTCGATGTCTTCGAGGCGTTCTTTGGATTTCTCATCCGTCTCACGGCTGAGCGCCTGACGCTCGATCTCAAGCTGAAGGATCTCGCGCTCGAGTACGTCGATCTCCTGCGGAAGCGAATCTATCTCGATGCGAATGCGCGACGCGGCCTCGTCGATCAGGTCGATCGCTTTGTCCGGCAAGAATCGGTCCGTGATGTATCGATTGGATAGCGTCGCTGCCGCGACGATCGCGGCGTCTTTGATCCGCACGCCGTGGTGAACTTCATAGCGTTCCTTCAATCCGCGCAAGATGGCGATCGTGTCTTCGACGGTCGGCTCGCCGATATAAACCTGTTGGAACCGGCGTTCGAGAGCCTTATCCTTCTCGATGTATTTCTGATATTCAGCAAGGGTCGTCGCGCCGACTGCTCTCAGCGTACCGCGAGCAAGCGCGGGCTTCAGCATATTGGAGGCATCGATCGCACCTTCGCTCGCCCCTGCTCCAACAAGGGTGTGCAGTTCGTCGATGAAGAGGATGATCTGCCCCTCGGCCTTCTCGATCTCCTTCAAGACGGCTTTCAAACGGTCCTCAAATTCGCCGCGATACTTCGCTCCCGCGAGCATGGCTCCGAGGTCGAGCGAAACGAGACGCTTGTTCTTGAGTGTCTCAGGAACGTCACCCGATACGATCCGCTGAGCGAGTCCTTCGACGATCGCGGTTTTACCTACGCCGGGTTCGCCGATCAGTACGGGATTGTTTTTCGTTCGGCGGGAAAGGATCTGGATCGTTCGGCGGATCTCGTCGTCGCGGCCGATCACGGGATCAAGCTTTCCTTTTCGGGCTCGTTCGGTCAGGTCCTGAGCGTATTTCTCAAGCGCTTGGAAATTCTCTTCGGCGTTCTGCTCGGTGATCTTCGATCCGCCGCGCATGTCGGTGATGACCTTCTCAAGATCTTCGCGAGTGATCCCATTTCCACGCAGGATGCGGCCCGCGTCACCGTCTTTTTCATCCGCAATGCCAAGCAGAAGATGCTCGGTGGAGACATAGTCGTCCTCCATCTTCTCGGCTTCTTTCTGAGCCGTTTGGAAGAGCGTGTTGGTGCGAGAACTAAAATACTGCTGGCCGCCGGAGACCTTCGGAAACCTCTCGATCGCCGCCTGCACTTCGCCGAGGATCGGCGCGGCATTCGCCCCGATCTTTCCGAGGATGGGCCGAACCACGCCTTCCTTCTGCTCGAGCATGATCGCAAGGATGTGCTCCGGCTCTACCTGCTGGTTCTGGCCCTTTTCAGCTAGCGAGATCGCTTCCTGTACCGCTTCCTGCCCGCGAATTGTGAATCTGTCGAATCTCATTTCTTTGTTTCGCTATTCTATACCCAAACAACTTCCCGGGTTCGAAAATTTAGGGCTGGCTTGATGCCGTTCGTTCAGCGTTCAAGCCAACCCATGTAGGTCTAATCACCTGCCAGCTTAGCCGGCGGTCTGGGTTTTCGCGTTAGCTTCGATCGTCTTCGGCGATCCGGCTCCGGCCTTGATCTCAATGCGACGCGGCTTTGCTTCCTCGCGTTTTGCGAGCTCGAGCCGAAGGATGCCGTTGTCGAAATTCGCTACAACATTCTCACTCGAAACGGTCGGCGGAAGTGTGAACGAACGGGTGAACGAGCCGTAGCTACGCTCGACGCGATGAAAATTGTCGCTCTCGTCCTTTTTCTCGAACTTTCGCTCGCCATGAATGGTCAGAACGTTGTTCTCGATCGAAATGTTCACGTCGTCAGGCAAGATGCCCGGCAACTCAGCTTCAAGGACGATCTGGTCCTTATTCTCGAAAATATCCACGCTCGGGTTCCAGGCGCCACGGCCAAGTCCGGTCTCTCCCGAACGGTTCAAATTACTTGAAAACACGCGATTTACTTCCTCCTGGAGCGAACGAAGCTCGCGAAACGGGTCGTATGTAATTAAGTTCATTGTCGTATTCCTCCAAACTATTTCTAAGTTTAGTGTGGTATAGGACTAATTACTTAGTCAAGATGGATAATATAACTTGAGCGTAGTCTTGTCAAGTATGTTTTTAACCTGCAGTTCTATACCAGAAAACATGCCTGGATAGGTGACTTTTAAGTGGTTTGTCGGTATATTGGCTAGGCATTTCATTCCTTCCAGAACGATTGTTAAGTCCAATTAACTCGGCCCGACCGTGGCTGAAGAGGACCGGTAATGAATATCTTTCGTGAAATTCTCTGGCCCGTTGTGGCGGTTATCGCTGCGTTTATTGTGGGCGGCCTGATAGTCGTGGCGATCGGCGACAACCCATTCGCAACCTATTACTACATGGTCGGCAACTCGTTCGGTTCGCTGAACGACCTTGGCTACACCCTTTTCATTGCGACTCCGCTGATCTTTACGGGCCTCTCGGTCGCGGTTGCGTTCCGCTGCGGATTGCTGAATATCGGCGCCGAAGGGCAGCTCTATGTAGCGGCTTTTGCGACTGCATGGGTCGGTATTAAGTTCGGCGGGGCGATAGTGAACATTTTCGGGAAGGATGAGAACTGGTCGTGGACTAGTCTGCCGTCGATCCTGCTGATCACCGCGTGTGTCGCGACGGCGATCATTGCGGGTGCGATCTGGGGAGCGATACCGGGAATTCTGAAGGCGAAGTTCGGCTCGCACGAAGTGATCAACACGATCATGCTGAACTTCATCGCGGTCGCGTTGGTTAGCTATTTCACACAGTATTTCTACAAGATCCCCGGCGACCCGATAATGCAGACCGCACAGATCGGCGAAGGCGCGCACATTCCGCGGATCAGCCAATTCATACCGGGTATGCCGGATTTCATACCACTGAGCGTAGCGTTTCTGCTTGCGATACTGATGTGTTTCGCCGTTTACTTCTTCCTTTGGAAGACGAAGTGGGGATACGAGCTGCGAGCGGTCGGAGAGAATCCGTCGGCGGCGGAGTACGGCGGGATCTCGCCGAAGAAGCAGATCGTCATCGCGATGACGATCTCGGGCGGCTTGGCGGGAATGGTCGCGATCGGCGAAGTGCTCGGTTATCGCTATCGATATTACGACGGGTTCTCGGACGGTTGGGGATATTTGGGTATAGCGGTCGCACTACTCGGACGCAATCATCCACTCGGTATCTTCATCGCCGCGATCTTCTTCGCGGTATTGAAACGCGGGGAGATCTTTGTCGATATCGAGACGCGATTTGTGTCGAAAGATCTGGTCGAAGTGCTGCAGGCGATCATCATCATTTTCGTCGCATCGCTGCAGAGGTATACGAGGAGGTAGGATGAGCGAACTATTAACACCGACTTTTTTGCTGATCCTGCTGTTCTCGACGATCCGGCTTGCGACTCCGCTGATCTTCGCGGCTTTGGGTGGGCTGTTCTCGGAGCGGGCCGGCGTGATCAACATCGCGCTTGAGGGGTTGATGTTGGCTGGAGCATTTGCCGCCGCCGTTGTGACGTACGAGACGAGCAATCCGTACCTCGGTTTTGTTGCCGGATTGATTGCCGGGGCGATCATTGCTTTGGTCTTCGCGATCGCGGTGATCAGGTTTGAGGCAGATCAGGTCGTCACGGGATTTGCGATCAGTATGCTGATGTTCGGGCTGCCGGCGGTGATCAGCAGCCGTCTCTATGACGCATCGGGGGCGACTCAGCAGATCGACAAAGCATTTCTTCTGCCCGACCTGATCCCGGGAAGACTTCCCTGGACAGCGGTACTCGCCTTCGCGCTTGTCCCGATCTCGTGGTACGTGCTGTATAAAACGCCTTTCGGATTGCGGCTGCGCGCGGTGGGCGAGAATCCGGCGGCGGCTGATTCGGCAGGCGTGAATGTTTACAAGCTGCGGTACACGGCTGTGATCATCTCTGGAATTTTGGCTGCGGCCGGTGGGGCGTATCTCTCGATCGGCCAGGGCTCGTTCTTTACCAAAGGAATGAGCGCCGGACGCGGATACATTGCGCTCGCGGCCTTGATCCTCGCGAAATGGAAACCGATCCCCGTATTGCTCGCGTGCTTGTTCTTCGGTTTCACCGAATCGCTCGCGATCCAGTTGCAGGGCGTCGTGAAGATGCCGTCAGGCGAAGACATTCCTGTACAGTTCATTCAGATCATTCCATACGTGTTGACGATCATCGTACTCGCCGGATTCATCGGCCTGTCGCGAGCTCCGAAGGCACTGGGAATTCCGTATAAGAAAGGAAATTGAATGCAACTAGCGTCAATTTAGCGATAGAATGACTCTATGAACACGGCGATAGAAACGACCGCAACAATCGGCACGAACCGTCAATTGATCCTCGACGAAGAGATTCCTGCACGAGTCTCGGAAAAGGTCCGCGTCATTGTCCTGATCGATGAGGACATTGACGAGCGTCAGTGGCATCGTGCCGCAGAGCGAAACGACGTGTTCGATCTCTTGGCAGACGAGTCGGAGGATATTTATTCGGTCCAGGACGGATTCCCCATCACCGCATGAAATATAAGATCGTACTCGTGCCATTCCCGTTTGACGATCTATCCGCGACAAAGGTCCGACCGGCCGTATGCCTGACCGACGAGATCGACCCGTATGGGCATGTCGTACTTGCATTTATCACGAGCAATATTTCGAACCCTGCCGTTACGGACCTCATTATTCAAGCCTCCGATCCTGACTTTCGAAAGACCGGATTGAAGGTCGCATCGACTGTGAGGCTTCACCGTCTGATGACCGTTTCGACATCGATCTTCGTAAGGCGACTTGGAGAGCTATCCCCAACGCACATTATTGCGGTCAAGAGAAACTTGCAGGATCTTTTCGAAATATGACCTACGAGAACGCCCTCGAGGCGGCTGAGTTTATCAAGTCAAAATATCCGCACGCGATCGATCTTGCCATCGTACTCGGGAGCGGGTTGGGAGCGTTTGCGGATGAGATCGAGAACGCGGTCAAGATCCCGTACGAGCAGATCCCTCATTTTGCGAAGTCGACGGTTGAAGGTCACGCGGGACAGCTTGTGCTCGGCGAACTCAACGGCAAGCACATCGCCGTCCAGCAAGGACGCTTTCACTTTTACGAAGGCTACGATATGCAGCAGGTGATGTTTCCTGTGCGGACGTTCGGGCGAATGGGGATCGGTACGGTGATACTGACGAACGCCGCCGGAAGCACCGAGCCGGAGTTCCCACCGGGGACCTTGATGCTGATCACCGACCACCTGAACTGCATGGGCCTGAACCCGCTGCGTGGCAAGAACGACGAACGGTTCGGTGTGCGTTTTCCGGATATGACCGAGGTTTACGATCGCGGGCTGCAGCAGATCGCAAACGAAGAGGCTGACGAGATCGCACACGAGCGGTTCGAAAAAGGCCGCGATGAAGAGAAAACTGACTTCCTCCATCGCGGGGTCTATTGCGGCTTGTCCGGGCCGACCTACGAAACGCCGTCAGAGGGGCGAATGTATCGACAACTTGGCGCGAACGCCGTCGGGGTGTCCACCGTACCCGCGGCTATCGCGGCCCGGCATCAGGGAATGAAGGTTCTCGGTATCTCGTGCATTACGAACTTCGCCGCCGGTATGACCGGCGAGAACATCAATCACGAAGAGGTAATGGAGACGGGGGCGAGAGTCGCAGAAGTGTTTAGGGAACTTCTGAGAAGGATCATCGTCCGTATTTAGTTTTTTGTCTTTGGTTTTTTGGGATTCGTTGTGGGCATGAAAACAAAATTCATCGAGTTGCGTGTTTACCAGATGTCGGAGACTTTGGCGGATAAAGTTTGGGGTATCGTTCTCGGCTGGAACAATCTTGCGACCGATACGGTCGGTAAACAATTGATTCGTTCTGCCGATTCGATCGGGGCGAATATTTCCGAGGGCGGGGGCCGCGGCAGTCATGCGGATAACAAACGATTCGTCCGCATAGCTCGCGGTTCTTTGCAGGAAACCCAACACTGGCTTCGTCGCGCTTACAAAAGGAACTTGCCTTCCGCTGAACAGGTCGAGGAACTTAGGCTGTTGATCGCCCAGTTAGGCCCATCCTTGAATGCATATCTTTCAAAGATCGGAACTTCGAAAGACCAAAAACCAAAGACCAAAAACCAAGAACAATGATCATAGGCATTTGCGGAGGAACCGGGTCGGGGAAGACGACCATTGCACGTTCGATCGTCGAGACGGTCGGGCGGGAAAAGGTGGTACTTGTCGAGCACGATTCCTACTATCGGAATCTCGGGGATATGCCGCTCGACGAACGGCACCAGGCAAACTTCGACCATCCGGATTCGATCGACAGCGAGATGATGGTAAATCATCTTCTTCGCCTGAAACAGGGCCTGTCGGTCGAAATGCCGGTCTATGATATGAAGACGCACACGCGGACGGACGAGATCACGATGATCGATCCGCGGCCGGTCGTGATCGTCGAAGGGATCCTGATCTTTTCGGAGCCGAAGGTGCTGGACGTGATCGACATCCGCATCTTCGTGGATACGCCTGACGACGTTCGGTTGATGCGGCGGATGCGTCGCGACATTCAGGAACGTGGCCGAACATGGGAGATGACGCTCGACCAATACGAGCGGACGATCCGCCCGATGCATTTTGAGTTTGTTGAACCATCGAAACGTCACGCGCATATCATTGTTCCGGAAGGGTCGAATTCAGGAATAACGGTCGAGTTTCTTTGCGGTATGATCCGCGAGAAACTGAATCAGCAGGAAGCGGCATCAAAGTAAGATGAAGCATACAGAAAAGGAATTGATCGATGCCGCGGCAGACGTTCGCGAACGAGCGTTTGCGCCATATTCGAATTTCAAGGTTGGAGCCGCAGTCGAGACTGACGACG
>DAIOWA010000060.1:0-9222 GCA_036758705.1 Pyrinomonadaceae bacterium
GGAGTCGATCTTTGCTTGATCGAATTTCGCAATGGTTAGCTGAGCGCGATGCGCCGACTCGACGGCATCGCGAGCCTCCTGCTGCGCTATGAGATCCTTATCTCCCATCTAAGATCAAAAAGAATAACGGCGAGAAGGCGCTTGTATCCGCTCCCCGCCGTTAGAGTCTGGTGTTATCGAGTCTTCTGCTTGTTACCGGTCAGATCACCGGCAGTCTCTGTCCCCGCTTCACCCGCTCCAAGCTGTCCGCGTCCGCCGCCTTGGAGAGCTTTCTCGTCCGGACTAACGCCGACCTTACCGCCTTTAGGCAGTATCCGTTCAACCTCGTTGTGAGGACGCGGGATAACGTGAACACTGATCAGTTCACCTACGCGGCGCGCAGCAGCGGCTCCGGCATCGGTCGCGGCCTTTACGGCTCCGACGTCACCGCGAACAAATATGGTCATATAACCGGCACCAATATATTCCTTGCCGACAAGCTGAACATTAGCAGCCTTTACCATCGCGTCTGCGGCTTCGACGCCGCCGACAAATCCCTTGGTCTCGATCATTCCGAGCGCCTCTAAACTCATTTCGGGAACCTCTCTTGAGAAAGTGATTGAAAACTTGCAAATACGTTGCGAACGAACCTAAACGTATCACGTTACAACCAGTGTTATCAAGGCGGTGAGCGTTTGTGCACAGAATGCCAAGCAATTGACATTGCACGATTTAGGGCGATATATTGGACGATTGAGAACTTTTTGTGCGATTGGGCTATTTCCGGTCGCCATAGCTAAATGCCTGAAACTCTCGGTGAAAAATTACGGGCCGCCCGCGAAGAGCGAGGCGTATCAGTGAGCGAAGTCGCGGAGCAGACGCGAATCGCGCCGATGTACATTGAATGCATCGAAAACGATAACTACAAACCACTTCCCGGAGGCATTTTTAACAAGGGATTTGTTAAGTCTTATGCCAGATTTATCGGTTACGACGAGCAACAGGCCTTGCAGGAATACAATCGACTTCTTAGTCAGACTGAAGGGACTCAAGATGATCATCTTCGTTCCTATCGACCGGAAGTTCTCACCGATGATCGAGCGAGTCAATCCACGATCCCAACGATCATTTTCGCAGGGATAATACTTGCGCTGATGACAGGCGGCGTACTGTTCCTCGTTAATTATCTTCAACGTCAGCCGACGCCCCCCGTCGCCACGAATAATGCAACGGCCAATCAAACAACACAAGAGACACCGCAGGCACAGGAGCCGGTAACCGCGGGAAATGTCCCGACCATGCAGAATTTGAAGGTCGAGTTTCGTACGGCTACTGAGCCGATCAGTCTTAGCGCAACCAACGACGGTAAGAATAGTGTTAACACGGTCACTCCAACCGCACCACAAGTCTTTGAGCCCCGTGAAAGTTTGAAATTGAGTTATGCAAAATCATTGGCATCTTCGGCACAGCTTTTGATTAATGGAAAGCAGATTACGCTTCCTCAGCAGCCAGCAAATCCAAAACGCGTTCCGATCGAGGTCGAGATAAATGCGTCGAATTTGTCGCAAATATGGACGACCGGAGCGATAAGCTTTGATGTACCCGCTGCACCGGTTCCGACGCCGACAGCATCGCCCACAGGTGTTAATTCAGCCAACAGCCAAACTCCGCGGCCCGCAACGCCGACTCCCGCTCCAAAAACTTCGCCGGCCGCGGCCAATACACCTAGGCGTAGTCCGACGCCGATCATTGCTGGTGGGAACCGAAACACCGCACCGAGACCAACACCGAATTAGGAGAACTCGAAAAGCTTCCGTAGAATAGAAACTTGGAAAGCTCAAAAGTTACATTTTAAGAGAGGAAGGCCTGCACCAGCGGTTGCGGGCTTTTTTGTAATCTCTCGACGATCGCCATGAACATTGAAGACGTAAAAGAAGGCCTGACATTTGACGACGTATTGCTCGTGCCCGCATTCTCCGAGGTCCTTCCTGGAGAGGTGGATACAAAAACCAAGTTTTCCCGTGGGATCGAACTGAATATTCCGCTATGTTCCTCCGCGATGGATACTGTGACCGAGGCGGCCCTCGCGATTGCACTCGCACAGCAGGGCGGCATCGGTGTAGTTCACAAGAATTTTTCGATCGCTGAGCAAGCAGAAGAGGTGGATAAGGTTAAACGCAGCGAATCAGGGATGATCGTCGATCCGGTTACCATCCACGAAGGCAGGCTCGTCTCTGAAGCGTTGGACATCATGGAGCGCTTTCGGATCAGCGGCGTACCGGTCGTTAATGACGGGGGATTTCTCGTCGGGATCATTACGAACCGCGATCTGCGTTTCGAGACCCGCTACGACATTCCGGTCTCTGAAGTGATGACCCCGCAGCCGCTTGTGACGGTACCGGTCGGGACGACACTCAACGAGGCGAAGATCAAGCTTCAAAAGCATCGTATCGAGAAGCTCCTCGTTGTGGATGACGACGGGCATCTGAAGGGCCTTATCACGGTTAAGGACATTCAAAAAGCGATCAAATTCCCGCACGCAGCAAAAGACGATCTTGGGCGTCTTCGAGTAGCTGCGGCGATCGGCGCGACCGGTGATTTCCTTGAGCGTGCAACGGCCTTGGTCGACGCTCGAGTCGATGCGATCGTGGTAGATACGGCACATGGCCACAGCTCGCGTGTGATCGAGGCGGTTAAAGCCGTAAAAGCAAAGTTCCCTGACTTTCAGGTGATCGCAGGTAACGTCGCAACGGCTGACGCAACTAAGGCACTCATCTCGGCCGGAGTGGACGCCGTCAAGATCGGGATTGGCCCGGGCTCGATCTGCACTACACGAGTCGTGACTGGTGCAGGGGTTCCGCAGATCATGGCTATCACGGAGTCAGTCAACGCTGCAAAGGGGTCGGGCGTGCCGATAATTGCTGACGGCGGTATCAAGTTCTCAGGTGACGTCGCTAAGGCGATGGCCGCGGGCGCTGACTCGGTAATGATCGGATCTCTCTTCGCCGGTACCGATGAGGCTCCTGGCGAAGTGATCTTGTTCCAGGGCAGAAACTTCAAGTCCTATCGAGGAATGGGCTCGATCGGGGCAATGAAGAAAGGGTCTAGCGACCGCTATGCTCAGGAAGGAACCGTGTCCGATTCAAAGTATGTTCCCGAAGGTATCGAGGGCCGCGTGGCTTATAAAGGCTCGGTGGCTGATATGGTTACGCAGTTGGTTGGTGGTCTTAAATCGGGAATGGGTTATACGGGCTGTAAAAACATCGCGGAACTTCATGAAAATGCTCGGTTTGTTCGCATCACGTCCGCGGGACTCCGCGAATCGCACGTCCACGACGTGATCATCACGAAGGAGGCTCCGAACTACCGCCTCGAATCATAAACGCTGATCGAGAAAGCAGACGCATTAGGCCATCACCAGTATGGCCACGCTCACGGCGAATATCACGAATTTGGAGTAGATCGAGATGACGCCGAGCAACAGTATTATGACGATCAACGGCTGAGACAAAACGCGGCCGAAGCCGTCAATCCTCTCCACTTTGCAAATCTCGTCCAAAAACGCCGCAAGCAGAATTGCGCACGCTGCGACGCTTTTTGTGACGAATTTTGAGGTCGCAGCACTTCATTGTTCATCCTAAGCTTTCATCCATCCCGCCGCCGGCACCGACCCCTGCTCCGAGGCATCTCCGACGCGCACCGGTAACTCCGGCTCCTTGTTCAGTTCGGTTCTTTTACTCTTCTTGATCTGTGGTTTGGGTTTTCGGAGAACCACTGAACAGGATGGATAAAGGTCGTCTTCATGCTCATCCAATGCTTCCTGATCTGTGGTTCCGGCTTTCGGAAGAACCACTGAACAAGATGAGCAGGAAGGAACAAAGCCGGATCGGATGCTGGCTCCTGATTGAGCGTTATGCCCTTACTAACGTGCGGGTTTCTTCGCAACCTACTGGATCTGCTGTGCAAGGCTGTCCCATTCGGAGTAGAGGCTGTCGACTTGGGTTTGGAGTGACTTTAGTTGGTCATTTAGAAGGTTTGATCTTTCGAAGTTGGTTGCGGTGTCGGGGGATGCAAGTTCGGAGCTGAGCGATTCGATCCGGGATTCGAGGTCCGGTATGGATGTCTCGATCTCCACAATCCGGCTTTTTATGCGGTCGATCTGATTCTTGGAAAGGGTGTTTGTCGGCTGAGTCGCGGCAGGTTTGGAAAGCTCTTCCTGCTTGGGCGCCGGTTGGCTGGCGGCGTTGCGAGCGTTCGCCTCTTTCCAGTCGTGATATTCGGTATAGTTCCCTTCAAAGACCACTACTTTCCCATCTTCAAACGCCAGTATCTGCGTAGCGACCTTGTCGAGGAAGAAGCGGTCGTGGCTGACGGTGAGTATCGTTCCGTCGTACTCGGCGAGCGCGTCTTCGAGAGCTTCGCGGGCGGGGATGTCGAGGTGGTTGGTAGGCTCGTCGAGGATGAGAACGTTCTTGCGAGAGTAGATCAATTTCGCCAGTGCGAGTCTTCCCTTTTCGCCGCCTGAGAGATCGCCCACGAGTTTGAATACGTCTTCGCCAAAGAACAGGAACCGGGCGAGGAACGATCGAAGCGTACCGTTGTCGGCCGTCGGGGCTACGCGGCGAAGTTCGTTGATCACATCGTATCGCGGTTCGAGTTCTTCCAGATTCTGAGCGTAGTATCCGAAGTTGGTCTTCGTTCCCCAGCGGATCTCGCCGCCGAGTTCGGGAAGTTCGCCAAGGATGGTGCGAAGGAGCGTTGTTTTGCCGGTACCGTTCCCGCCGATGATGCCCAAGGCCTCGCCACGATGGAGCGAAAGATCGACGCCTGTCGCGAGCGTTTTACCCGGATATCCTACTTCAAGCTCATCTAATGTAAGGACATTGTTTCCGGCCCGTTCTACTTTCTTCAGGCCAAAACTACCGCCGTGCTTTTCGGCGACTACCGCATCAAGACGATCCATCCGCTGAAGCAGTGTCCGGCGCGATTTTGCCTGCTTGGTCTTCTGGCCTTCGAGATTACGGCGGATGAATTCCTGGGTCTTGTTGATGAACGCCTGTTGGTTTTCGTATTCACGCTGCTGCTGCTCGCGACGCAGTTCGCGTTCGACGAGGAACGCAGAATAATTTCCGGAATAGGTGACAGCCCGGCCATTCTCGATCTCGATGATCCTGTTGGTCGTCCGGTCCAGAAAATATCGGTCGTGGCTGATGACCACGTACGAGCCGTCGTAATCTTTGAGAAAATTCTCCAGCCATTCGACCGCACCGACATCAAGATGGTTCGTCGGCTCGTCGAGCAGAAGTACGTCGGCCTTCGACAACAGAAGCCTCGCCATTCCGAGACGGTTCTTTTGCCCGCCGGAAAGCGTCGAGGTTCGCTGATCCCATTTATCATTCGGGAACCCGAGGCCTTGAAGGATGGCTTCGGCTCGTGCGGCGTAGGTGAATCCATCATCCTGCTCGAACGCTATCTGAAGTTCGGCGTATCGATCGAGCACCGCTTCGGAATGGTCGGTCTCCATCGTCTTTTCGAGGGATCGCATCTCGGCCTCGATATCATGGATCTCTTTGAACGCCGACAGGGCCGCGGTGTGAACCGTTTCATCAGCTCCGAAATCTACATGCTGATCGAGAAGCCCTAGATTCAGGTTGTTCGACTTGAACACGCCGCCCGAATCCGGCTCTTCTTGTCCGGTGATCAATCGGAATACTGTCGTCTTTCCAGCGCCATTACGGCCGACCAAGCCGACCTTTTCGCCGGGATTGATCTGAAATGACACGCCGCGAAGGATCTCGGTGCCGCCGTAGGATTTAGTTGCTTCTGATAACCGAAAAAGCATTTGATGATCGAGTGCAAAATGGAAAGCCGGCTTATTTGAAGGCCCGATCGCCTTAAATAAACCGGCTGTTCGACGTTCTCTACGTCCTAACGATTCGCGTTCGCTTTCGGAGCGTTAGCCGCCGGACGAGCCGCGTTTGCAGGTGCCGCGTTTGCGGGAGCTGCATTGGCCGGTGCCGCTGCGTTCGTGTTCGACGGAGCCGCGGCCGTATTGGCGTTCGCAGTGTTCGTATTCGCCGCGTTTGCGGCCGGAGCATCCGGTTGTGCCGGACGTGCCCCGCTCAGTTCGTTCGGATTCTCGACAACACGCTTGGCGAGATTATTCTCAACACGCGCCTCGTTCATAGCGATCGCCTGATACGACGCAGCAAGAAGCTGCTTACGGGCGTTGGTGAGATATTCGTTGATCTCCTGACGAACGCCGGGTGAATCGAGCGTGCGGTCTTCGTCCTTCTCCTGTTTACGCTGAACCTTCAGGATCAAATAACGACCTTCAAACGGGATCAACTGGCGAACGATGTCGCCGCTGTTGAGTTGCATCACCGCTTCGGCAAATCCCTGCGGGAAGGTCTGCTTCATTTCTTCTTCCGAGAAGTAACGCCAGTCACCGCCGCGGAGACGCGTGTCCGAATCCTCGCTGTTCTCGCGGGCAACAGTCGCGAAATCGGCACCTGACAAAAGGCGTGCTCCGAGTTCACGAGCTTTCGCCTGAGCCTCGATATCATTCTTGGTCGTATCGCCCTCCCCGAGGTCCTTCGGATCGATCACGATAGCTGCGAGCTGAGCACCGCGTTTATTCTTGAATCCGGCCTTGTTGCTGTTGTAGAACTGTTCGATCTCGCTGTCTTTGGGTGCGTCGATCTTTCCGGTGATCTTGTCGGTCAGCTTCTGGATCGCGAGGCCTTTCTTGATCGCAAGCTTTGCGGAAGCTTCGGTCTCGCCGACTTCCTTCATCTTCGCATCCCACTGTTCCTGGGAAAGGCCCGAAGCGGTCTTCCGCTTGTTGTACTCAGCGGTTACCTCTTCATCGGTCGGGAGCGTCTGCTCCTTCTCAGCCTTTTGGTACATCACTTCCTGCTCGACCAGGCTCTGAAGAACCTGCAGGCGCGCACCGGCGAGTTCGAGCTGCGAAAGCCGCCCTTCCTGTCCCTGTGCCTGCTGCTTTACAGCACGCTCGACTTCTTCCATCGTAATGGCCTTGCCATTGACTGTGGCCGCTGTCGCGTTCGGATCCACTGCTCCGTTAGGACCAACCGGGCCACTGCCGCAAGCCGCTGCGAAAGCGGCAACCATCGCCAACACGAGAAAAAGAGAAACTTTCTTTGAGATCTGCACTTTGGAATTAACTCCTCTAAGAGAAACGTTAGTGTTCATTACTTGACTATGTGATAGCAAATTTGCTATAAATCCTGTTTTTGAGTTTTTCAAAACTCTACCTCGTTACTTTTGAGGCAATTATTATGGCAAAACGATGCGACATCTGCGGCAAAGGACCGCAATTTGGAAATAACGTTTCACACGCTAATAACAAGACGCGGCGCCGGTTCAATCCGAATCTGCAGCCCGTCCGTGTCCAACTCCCGACCGGAGCTGCTAGCCGGATAAAAGCTTGCACCCGCTGCATTAAGTCGGGCAAAGTTGTCAAAGCTGCTTAGCTAAGAGATTCGAACCTTGAAATCAGTTGCCAAACGCTCTTTGGGCGTTTGGCATTTCTTGTGTCCGCAATTTCAAACGAGCGGCAGTTCGGTCGATCCTAGACCACCGCAATACACTCGATCTCGACCTTCGCTCCGCGAGGCAATCCCGCCGCCTGGACCGTCGCTCTCGCCGGTTTGTTCGAGTCGAAGTATTTTGCGTAGACCTCATTCATCGCCGCAAAGTCCGCGATATCCGCCAAAAAAACCGTAGTTTTCACGACCCCGTCAAGGCTTGAACCGCCCGCCTCGAGAACCGCGATAAGGTTTTTGAATACCTGATCGGTTTGCTCCGGAACGCCGCCGGGAACGAATTCACCGGTTGCCGGATCGATCGGGATCTGCCCCGAACAGAACAGCATTCCGCCAGCCTTGATCGCCTGCGAGTAAGGGCCGATGGCCCCCGGTGCTTTGTCCGTTGATACTATCTCTTTCATCTGTTCTCCGCGCTATGAAACTACGCTAAGGCAAAAGGGAAATGTTAGCGAAAAATGGTCGGGAAATCAAAGCGGACGAGCTAAATATTAGTCCTTTCGACGGCAATGACGCCCGGCACATTTGAGATCGAAGTGATGACGCGGTCGAGATGTTTCTTGTCGTAGACCTCTACGGTAACCTCGATAAACCCCTTGTCGTCACGCGAGACTTTAGCCCGGGCATCTCGAATTCCGGTCTTGATCTCGGCGATCGCATTCGTTATCCCGGCGAGCATACCGGTTCGGTTTTCAGTAGTCACAAGGATAGAAACCGACTGGATCTCTTCCTTTTCAGACTTGGCCCACTCGACCTCTACGATGCGGTCCTTATTCACCATCAATTGCCGAACGTTCTTGCATTTTTTGTTGTGAACGACGATTCCTTTTCCCAGCGATATGTAGCCAACGATCTCCTCGCCTCTGAGCGGATTACAGCATCGAGCGCGGGTCGTGAGCAGGTTGTCGACGCCTTTAACAATGATGGCGTCTTCGCCAAGGCCAATGAATTTCTTTACCGCCTTTAGGCCGGTCTCGATCTTGGTTTCGGTTCGCTTGTCAGGATCAAGCTCCGCAAATTTCTCTGCACCGAGATATTTCGCGAGCACGTTCCGCGGCAGGGTCTTGCCATATCCGATCGACGCGAGCAGGTCATCCGGCCGGCCGAGACCGTACTCATTCGCGATCCGCCGCATTTCGGTCTCGCTGTTGATGAGCTTTTTGTGTGGAACTTTGAAGCGGTCTGCTTCTTTTTCGAGCAGCTTCCTGCCGAGATCGATCGATTCGACTCGCTGTTGTTCGGATATCCAATGCCTGATGCGGTTACGAGCCTTCGCGGTAATTACGTAATTTAGCCAGTCGCGAGAAGGCTTTGAACTCGGCGTTGTCATTATCTCAACCACATCGCCATTTTGAAGCTCGGTTCGTAGCGGAATGATCCGTCCGTTGACCTTCGCTCCGGTGCACGTATCCCCGACTTCCGAGTGGATCGCGTATGCAAAGTCGATCGGCGTAGAACCCCGAGGAAGCTGGATCACCTTCCCCATCGGGGTGAACGCATAAACGTCCTTCGGATAAAGATCGAGCTTGAGCGATTCAATGAAGTCTTCCGAATCTTCGTCACCATCGGAATCCTCGACAAGGGGCAGCAGGAGCTTTTCGACCGTCTTCCTTAACTCATCGAGCGATTCGTCATCGTCGGACGCTCCAAGCTTCTTCTCTTTATACTTCCAGTG
>DAIOWA010000061.1:0-9211 GCA_036758705.1 Pyrinomonadaceae bacterium
GATCGGTTATCTGGGCGGTGCTTAACGAGCCATAATTTTCGGCGACCCAATCAAGCACACGCCGATCCGCATCATCTAGAACATCCAGCATCTCCGCTCCGGGTTTGATCATACGAATCGAAGGATCCTTATCGAGAATCCCGACGGACTCGATCGCGCCTAGATTGGCCGCGTGATCGATCATATCCTCGAATCGGTCCGGTACCGGCCCGAACGGAAGGTTCACATAGTAAGCTCCCGAAAGTCCGCGGCCGGTGAGGTAGAACCCCGTGAGGTCGGCGTAGAACAGAAGTTTGTTCAGTTTCGTCTTGTAAAGCTCGATCCCTTTGCTTGCGAAATATCCCATCATCGCGGCGAGCCGGTCGGCCGAAAGAGCCCGGTTGCCCGAGAACATCGGATGCAGTTCGTCAGCGTTCACCTGAACCGTCTCAGGTGCAACATCCGCCGCAGGCGACTCTACGCGTTCCAGCATCCGAGCGAATTCCAACGCTTCATCCGAGCCTGGACGCGTCAGCAGTTCGGTAACCCCTTCAAGTACCAGATCGACATGCTGATCGAGCCATCGCTGCAATGCGATCGACACCGATCCAGCCGGGAACTCGCGCTGAAACTCGCGCCAATAGAACGAGCTGATCGCGGCGGACGCCTTGTTAAGGAAACGTTCAGGGATGCGAACATTCAATGCCCGCTGCGTGGAATTGGCTGAAGACATAGCAAAAGCTGCCGAGAACGGCGCTTCGGCAGATGTTACCGAACCTTGGCGGGTAAAGTAAACAAAATTATTCGACCTTGCCTTTGTGCAGATTGAACTTCGGCTCGCGGACTGATGCTTTCAACGGCTTTCGTTTCAACAGGGCACGCAGGTTTTTCTCGGCTTCGGCGAACGCGTCCGGCTCATACTGCGGTGAGCACATCACTGCGCGGTCGTCGATAAATGCGTTCACCCGCGGCTTGCCCTGACCGACGTAAACATCCGCGAATGGGAACCCGTGCTTCTCGAGCCAGTCGATCACGCGGACGCGCATCTGCCCCGCGTTCATCGTCTGCATGAACTCGCTGTCTGCTCCCGGCTCCTCAGAGCAGCGTCCGGTGAAGATAACGATATCCGCCAGCTTCGCAATTTTCTTAGCGAATTCCAACGCCCCCGGCAGCGGCGGACCAATATTCTCCGACCCGTCCCAGCCGTGATATTCGGCCAGCACTCCGTCGAGGTCGAGTGCGACCCGCATCTTCTTCGATTTCGGAGCGGCCTTTTTCTTCGGAGGAGGCGGTGCGACCTCACGCATTTTTGCCGGACGTTTGCTCAGGCGCTTCGGCAGCTTTCCGGGGATCGTTGCGAGCATCGTTTCGATCGCCTCGCCCGCTTCGAGCCACTGCGTCTCGCCGAGCGGATCGAAATTCCAGAAGCGATTGTAATGCGGCCGTCGCGGATGACGTCCGGGAAGCCTGAGCGTATACGGCAGCGAGTCCGGATCCACTTCACGTCGCGGCGGGAAGATCTCGGGTTTTTTGATCAGCCCGAAGTCGAGATAGTCCGACCTGATCTCGTTGGCGTAATCGTAAACGTCGGCGAGCGGATATTCCTTATCGAGCAGCGTCCAGACGTGATAGCCGCCTACACCATTACTATCCATCAGCCACGGGTCGAGCCCATCCGCCTGGATGCGAGTCGCCCACTCCATCGCCGCATTGAAATTGGCCTGAGCAAGTTCGCCCGCGTTCACGGCCTTTTCGTCGTGCAGGTCGATGTCGATCGCAAACCATTTCGCCGTGCTGTGATCGCTGATCGAGTGCAACCCGATCAGATGTCCGGCCTGTTTTCCAGAGAAATGCCGCTTCAATTTGTCGATCGTCACCATGTCGGTGCCGAGCTTCCGCCTTTCCGGTATCGGCAGCATCACGACCTTCACATCGCCGTGCGAAACCGTGTACTGGCTCCACACGTCCCGCCGGTTCACAAGCCGCTCCATCGCCCAGTCGGCAAGTTGGGGCGAATAGTTGTGCCACTCGTGGGCGACCCACAAGAGATGCTTGTTCTTTTGGAATTCGAACCAAGGTGCTTGAGCCATGAACTAGGCTTCTACCAGGAACCGAGATACTCAAGTCGGTTTCTCATGTCATCCGGTGAAAGTGCTGCCGAGATTCGCAACAGACGCCGCATCTGTTCGCCGATAGGAAACCTGCGTTGTCGTGCTACGACAATTCCTGCGTGATCTTTCCCGTGAAGGAGAAAATCGGAATGAAGGGCAACAAAATCCGAAGTATTAAAGGAAAACAACACCCTCGAATGAATGGAAGCGAACATCAACTGCTCTTCATCCGAGCGTCCGAGCATGCCCGCATCGAGGGCCGTAACCACATCCACGCCGCGAAGCCGGAGGGCAGATGCGAGACTATGACTCATCGCATCCTCATCAACGTAAAGCTTGATCGGCATTATGCTGGCTGTGCCTCACGTTGGTGCTCTTTCTCAAGACGTTCCGCCTCGGCGTCGTCATCGGCTAGCTCGCGGTCGATCTCTTCACGATTCGCGTGGTAGTAAGCAAGAGCTGCGTAAACTTGAGCGACCGAAATGTGGCCGTACTGCCTGGCGATCTCTTCCACGGAATAACCGAGCTGATACCAGATTGCAATTCTATGGACGGTAATCCCCGTGCCTACGATTCGCGGTCTGCCGTGTCGAATCTCCGGGCTACTGGTGAGAAGTGTTTCAACTCCGATACTCATAGGCTAATTCTATCACGAAGATTCACGCCTTCTCCCAACCGCTCACAAAGTACTTCGCAGCCATCGCATCGAACATCGTTTTAGCGGCTTTCTCTGTACTCGCGACCTTTATATCGCGTTCGAGCGGCGTTTTGCGGTTCGGGCTGAAGTCGGTGAGATAGACGACGTAGGGCGGGAATTCGCTGGAGTCTTCCTTGTTCGTCTTCCAGATCATCAGTTTCCGCACCATCAGATTTTCCTTCATCGTCTTGGTGTAAACGACGCGGTCGATCAGCTTGCTCGGACTCTTTCGAGATGTATCTGCTGAGGCATCTGCGTCCCGAACGTCGACCAGATCTGTCACCTGCGTGATGCTGGTTTCTTCAGCACTCGCCGTCTTGTCATCGCGGATACGGATGAACTGCGGTGAAATAACACTGACTAGCGGCATACGCGAGAGTGCCGTGTACTTCTTGCCGTTCCAGTCGAGCACCATGCGATTCACCGGCCCGCCGCGCGAACGTTCGGCGATCATATCCAGACACGACATCTCGATCACCGGGCCGGGCTTGATCATCTCGTAGGCGACGTAATCGTTGTTCACGGCTACGTAATCCGACGGCACGATCTGCTTCTTGAATTCGGCAACGATCTTCTTACGCTCGTCGTCCGTGAATCCGCCGCCGACGCGCGTCAACTCCTGATAGGTTCCGTCCGGCCGCACAACCGCTACCAGCAGATCGTGGAGCATTCCTTTGCGGTTCTCGGTCCCTTCCGAATAGCCAATGATCGCGGCGTCGATCGTGTGCTTCGCCTTGATCTTGTACATCCCCGCCTTGTCATGGCGGACGACGATGCCCTCGGCCCCTTGCCCGACGACCCAATCGACGTACAGCTCCATTATCGATTCGGTCTTGTGAACTTCTTTGTGCTCTACGGCCTGGACACGTTTCGCCTTGCCGAAGAATTTGTCGAGCGATGTGAAGACCTTCTTAACCTCGGTGACCGGCTTGCCGTCGAGTTCGACCAGATCGAATACCGCGAGTGAGAGTCTTTCCATATCGGCCTTCGATGACGGAGATCGGAGAACTCCCAATACTTGTTCGAGTGAGCGAACGGTTGCCACGGCGTCGGGAAGAAAATACTCGGCCGCGAGTACGCATGACTTCACTTTCGCTTTCTTAAGCATTGACGCGGCTTCGTCGAGGCAGGGAAGTCCGGTGCGGACAGTGCCGCTTGGGTGAATAGAAATGATGTTCTCGCCGTCAAAGAATACGAGGCAAAATTCGCCGTCGTACTTCCGCGTGACGAACCATCCGCGGGCCGCGTGGATCTTGCCGATGTCCGAGCCTGGAAGGGCACGCATCGCCTGGCTCAGCTTGCGCTTGTAATCAACCGCTTTCGCCTGCAGCGACGGATCGTTCAGGTCCGACGCCTTGCCGATGAAGTAGTCGAACTTTCCCTTGAACTTTTTCTTGTTATATCCGGCGTCCATTATTCGGCTATCACCTTCGGCCGTTTCAGCTCCATGTTCGACATATGCAGCAGCAGGCAGTAACTCTCGCCCTTCACGCGGCCTTCTAAGAAAGCGTTGTAAGGTTTGCCGCCGCGGTTCATTACGAGCGGTTCGTCGCCCTTGTCACCGCCGCGGAGAAGAAGAAGCGAGTCTTTTTTGTGAAGGTCTTCGGCCATTTGATAAAGGAAGTCGAACGTCAGGCCGTTCACATGTACGACCTGCTTGGTGTTCGTAAACACGAATCGTTTCACCGCTTCATCTTTCTTTATGAACTTGCCCGTCCACCGCACGGGAACCTCGGCGTTCATGTTCTGGGTAGATTTCACGCGAGGCCGGCGCGTCTTCAACTCGCCGTCCGGTTCGTAAACGAGTTCGAACTCTTCGACCAGATGCACGATCCCACGCGGAGAGACGTAGACCTTTGACGTATCGGTGAGGAGCATTCCGGTCAGATCCATGTCGATCTCCGGATCGTCCTTAATCAACGCTTTAGCGACCTTGTTGAGGTCCTTGTGCTTTTTCAAAAGCACCGGCAGTTCATGCTCCGAATCCGCCTTCAGCACGCGCACGTTCGCCGTCGGCTTGCCCTTCTTGTCGACATACCGAACCTCACGCTTGCCGTACAGCGTCTCCACCGCCACGACCGCGTCCCGATTCTGCGCATTGCTAATATTTATCGCCATATGGAACGCGGACGCCCCGTCCGCAATTCGAAAGGGCGAACTAAAGTTCGCGGTCCTTTTCTACAACAAGTCAAAACTTATATCATCAGCCGAGATCTCTACCTCTTCCTGAGGTTCGAGGACCGCGGCCTGGTTCAGTTTGAGGTAATCGACATCGCCGTCCTTGCCGATGATCATAAAAGCATCCTTGCCGTTGCCGACGATATACGCGGCGTCGTGTTCGATGCCGCCGCGATAGCTGAACGGAAACTTGTACATCTGGCCGCTTTCGAGATGGTCGGTGAGATAGTCGATATCCGACTCCTCGGCCGGATCGAGGACGTACACCGATTTAACGACCAAGCCGAGATAATCATCGACCTCGGCCTGATCAAGCACGTTCGTCTGGCCGAATGAGGATTCGACCTTCGGAAGGTCCTTGCCATCGAGATCGACCGGCGTCAGTTCCGTCCGATCGATCGAATCGCCCTTCTCGTTCACCACCTCCAGCGCTGATCCTCCGCGCTCGATCAGAGTTTTCCCATCCGCTGCCAGCACCTTTAACTCCGCCGGCTTGCCCTTCTCGTCAAAAGCCTCAACCTCCACGCGCCCGTACAGGTCGTCGCGGTCGATGCGTGTGATCATCACCTCAAACTCGTTTCCGTCCAACGATAAACGCAATGCCTTCGCCATCTGATATTGCTCTAATATGCCTGTAACGAATAGCTTAGGGCAAGTATCGCCCATTCTCTTTTCCGCCGATCGAACCAGATTGTCCTGATTTGCTGAGGCACGCTATACTTTGTTCCCGGTTCCATGTTTTAGGTTACTATCCGAGTGTTATGAGCAGTGAACAGGCTCTTGTAGCGTTTGAGAAATACAATATTCGCAGGCTCTACGACGAGGCATCTGAGACCTGGTATTTTTCGGTGATCGACGTTGTCGGGGCATTGACCGGTAGTGCAAATCCGCGTGATTACTGGTTCAAGATGAAGGTCCGCGTAAAAGGTGAGGACGGATTTGAGTTGTCGACAATTTGTCGACAACTGAAATTACTCTCGTCCGACGGTAAACGATACGCAACTGACTGCGCTGACGTCCAGGGATTGCTAAGAATAATCCAGTCTATACCATCGCCAAAAGCAGAGCCGTTCAAGCAGTGGCTTGCAAAGGTCGGGTACGAGCGAATTCAGGATATGAGCGATCCGGCCCGTTCGCTTGACCGGGCTCGTGAATACTGGCAACAGCAAGGCCGCAGCGAGAAATGGATCCGGCAGCGAATGACCGGCCAGGAAACCCGCAACAAGCTGACGGATTATTGGAAGGAGCACGGAATAAAAGGCGACGAATATGCCATCCTCACGAACATCATCCATCAGGAATGGACCGACCTAAGCGTAAAACAGCACAAGAATCTAAAAGGACTGGAGACTCAAAATCTTCGCGACCATATGAGTGAAGCCGAGCTGATCTTTACCGCCCTTGCGGAGCTGACGACTCGACAGATCGCCGAACGAGACGAGGCGGACGGCATGCCCCAAAACGCGGAAGCGGGACGCAAAGGCGGGCGTGTAGCAAGACGGGCCCGAACCGATTTTGAAACAGAAACCGGAAAGAAGGTTGTGTCTGCCGAGAACTTCCTTCCTCCAAAGGCCGAGAAAAAGGCACTTAAAGGTTCGCGGAAAAATAAGGAAGACAATTGATGCCGGACGAGGCCATAAAGCGCAAAAAGGCCCGGAAACCGGTCGATTTCCGAGCCCATTGTTGGTATTAGGCTGCTACTTGGTCGCTGCCATCGCCTTAGGCCCGCCGACGAGTTTCATTTCGTCGACCACCCATTTCGCTCCGCCGACCTTTTCGGTGGCCCAGAGGACGAAACGGATGTCCACGGCGATGGTTCGATTGCGGTTCGGGTCGTAGTAAAAATCGTTCCCGAGGCCCTCGTAGTTGCCGTCAAAAACGAGCCCGACCTGTTCGCCGTTGCCGTTCAGCACGGGTGAACCACTGTTGCCGCCGATGATATCCGTGGTCGCGAGGAAGTTGACCACCACGTTATTGTTTTCGCCATAGCGGCCGAAATCTTTCGCGGCGTAGAGGTCCTTGATCTTCTGCGGCACGTCGAACGGATTCACGCCGGTATCCTTCTCGAACATTCCTGTCAGCGTCGTGAACGGCGTGCGATACTCGGCCTCTCGCGGGCTGTAACCCTTGACGTTGCCGTAAGTGAAACGCAGCGTCGAGTTTGCGTCCGGATAGGGCGTCGTGCCCTTCATTTCGGCCATTCCCTGCTGATAGAGCAGTCGGAGGCGGTCGATCTTCGATGCGAAAGTCATCGCACGAGCGTTTGCCGCATCTTTTGCTTTCTTCAATGCCGCGGCGAAGCCTTTCGGCTGATCACGTTCGGGGCGGAAATCCATCGTCTGCGGGCCGTATTGAGCCGCGATCGTCTCGGGCTTCCAATAATCGCCTTCAGCTATGTTCCTTGCGAACGCATCCTCCGCCGCACGCCGGGCACTGCCCTGGAACGTGCCGAAAAGATTCTCCGCACCATCGAACTTCTGGTCGGCCGGCAGTTCGTCGAACTTCTTGAGATAGAACTTGATCAGCTCGCGTTCGTATACCGGTTCGCGATCCTCGAGAGCTTTTTTGGCCTCTTCGGCTTTTGCCGCCTTCCCTGCTTCGTCAAGCATTTTGCCTGAGGCCGCGGCGGCATAGATCTGGCCGAACATCGGCATCGTCGGATCGGGCATACGGCGGGCGAGGATGTCGAGCTTCGCGTACTTGTTCGACTCAGCCGAGACAGCGGCAAGTTCGCTCAATACTGTTCCGTATTTCGCCTTCCGCGCGGCATCAGCCTCGACCCAGGCAGCGAACTGCTTCTCCTGCTCGCGACGCTTCTCAACCACCTGCGACTGGATCAGCCGCAAACGGCCGCCATCGTAGACCTTGAACGCATTGTCGAAACTCGCAATGTCTGACTGGAATTTGATCCGCTTGTCTTCGTCGGTCTTGCCGATCTCACGCAGGGCCGCACTCCGAGCATCCAGCCACGACGAAAGGAAAGGGAAGTTAGCATCGCGTGCATATTCGATCGACTGCGACTCGCGGTAACGTGTCGTCCCGCCCGGAAACCCGAGCACAAAAACGAAATCGTCATCCTTCAACCCGCCGATATTCATTGTCAGAAAACGCTTCGCCTTGTAGGGGACGTTGTTTGGCGAATATTCAGCGGCGGTGCCGTCGGGGGCGGTGTAGGCCCGAAGGATCGAGAAGTCTCCGGTGTGGCGCGTCCATTCGAAATTGTCGGGATCTCCGCCGAAAACGCCGATATTACGGGGCGGAGCGAACACTACGCGAATGTCCTTTATTTGCCGTGTCTGGAAAAGATAATGGTAATAGCCGTTGTTCAGAGTCTGGATACGAACGATCGAACCCTTCGGAGCCTTTGCCTGCTCCGCGTCGGTCAGGTTCTTGATCGCGGTCGCGAGAGCGTCACCTGTCAGGGCTGTTCCGCCGGTGTTGATCTTAGCGGTCACGTCTTCGGCCCTTTCCGTTATGTAGATCGAATAATCCTTTGCCGGTATCTCTCCGGCTCGGCTCCCAGCATTGAAGCCTTTCTCGACCAGGTCGTTCGTTGGCGTCGAGGCTGAAACCAAGGCGTCGAAGCCGCAGTGATGATTCGTAAGGATCAACCCATCCGGCGATACGAATTCGGCCGTACAGCCGATCGAAAGCCGAATGATCGCATCGGTCAGTCCCACCCCGCCGGGATTATAGATCTCCTCCGGCTTCAGCTTTAGCCCGCGTTTCTTAAGGTCGCGGATCGTCCCGATCTTGTCGGGCATATACATACCCTCATCAAAGAGAGCGAACGTGGGCATTACTGAAGTCGCAACAATAGCGGCCAGCAGAAGTCCGGATATCAAAGAGTTACGTTTCATCGTCATAAAAGTTGGGGTCCTGTTCGAGTGGTGACTCAATAGTCGAACTTATAAGTATATAAGCGTTTCGTTTGGAGAGCGAGCCCGCACAAAGCAAAAGCGAGCCGCAAATTCGACTCGCTTTTGAGCAAAAAGGTTGGAAGCAATACTTATCTCTTAGCTAAGGTTGTCGGTTCGGCCGGGAGGAAGAACCGGGGATTTACGGGCTTGTCGTTTACTCGCAGCTCGTAATGGAGGTGCGGGCCGGTTGAACGGCCGGTCGAGCCGATGAGGCCGATCATCTCGCCGCGGTTGATGGTGGCACCAACCTCGACCTCGATCTTCGAGAGATGGCCGTAGCGGGTGGTCAGGCCGTTGCCGTGATCGATCTCGATCATATTGCCGTA
>DAIOWA010000062.1:0-9160 GCA_036758705.1 Pyrinomonadaceae bacterium
GTCAAACAATGAAAATTGGCGCATGTATGGCTTTACACGCTAAGATGCTCGATATGGTAAAGAAAATTGCTCTCGGCGCCGACCATGCCGGCTTTGAGGAAAAGGAAAAGGTCAAGAAAACGCTCGACGAACTGGGAATTGCGTACGAGGACATGGGAACGATGACGCCGGAAAGCGTGGATTACCCCGACTACGCGCAAAAGGTTGCTGAGAGTGTCGCGAACGGCAAGTATGAACAGGGCCTACTCGTATGCGGATCGGGAACCGGTATGGCCATCGCCGCGAATAAGGTCAAAGGCGTGCGTGCGGCCGTCGCGTGGTCGCCGCAGATCGCGGCGCTTGCTCGTCAGCACAACGACGCGAATATCCTTTCGCTTCCCGCACGTTTTCTGAATGAATCCGATTCGGCGGCAGTAGTGAAAGCGTTTTTCGAGTCCGATTTCGAAGGCGGACGGCACGAGCGTCGAGTAGAAAAGATCAAAGGCCTTGAAGACGCCGACTTCAAATAGTTGATTTTGCTGAGCGCTCGGGCGTATGATGCTCGGGCGCTAAAGATGATCTTCCGAGTCCATGCTCCGGTATTTCCGCTGAACCAGTTCATCGACGTGTTCATTTACTTCGAACGCGTCGAGCACGAGCACACCGTCGATCGATTCCTGCCGAACGGCGACACCGAGATCCTCATCGATTTTCACGACACGCCGCAGTACATTTACGACAATCACAGCCTGAAAGAGATCCAGGCGTGCAACCATGTTTGGGCATCGGGGTTGCGGACCGAGCCGATCACTATACCGTCGGGTAACGGTTCGGCGATGATGGTGATCGCGTTCAAAAAAGGAATGGCGGCGCCGTTCTTTCCATTCCCGATGAACCAGATCCGCGACAGCGTCGTCGATGCCGACCTCGTCTGGGGCTCGGATTTTGGTTATCTCCGTGAGCATCTACTAGCCGAAAAAGATGTCGATCGGCGGTTCGTAATGGTCGAGGAATTTCTGTTACGGAAGTTTCGCTCAAAGCTGAATCTGAATCCGTGCGTGTCTTTTGCGATCGGCGAGATGATCGATCGGCCCGATGCTCTGAGCATTCGCCGAATGAACGAGCAGATCGGCTACTCGCAAAAGCATTTCATCGATATGTTTCGCAAACAGATCGGCGTCACTCCGAAGGCTTATCTGAAAATAATGCGATTTCAGAAGGCGGTGCGGACGATCGACGCGGCAGCTGACATCGATTGGGGAACGATCGCCGGCGAGTGCGGATTTTACGATCAGGCTCATTTTATTCACGACTTCAAACATTTCTCCGGCTTCACACCCGAACAATACTCAAAGATCCACACCAACTATCAGAACTACATTCCAGTCGGCTAGGGCAGAAACGCGAGTGTGAACGAGCGTGGCGATCGAGCGCCCGATGGCCACGCTTCCTAGCGGTCGCGTTTCTGCCCGGAGGCGTAGGTAAATTTTTTCCAATACAACGCTTTCCGCTCCGGCTAATCTCTAGCCGTCATGGAAAATCTCTACATCAATCACATCGCGGTTTCTGTCTGCGCTTTTCTCAGTTTGGCAATCGGCGGCCTCTGGTATTCACCGTTGCTTTTTCAAAAGGCGTGGCAGCATGAGGCCGGCATTTCGGATGAGCAGATGGCAAAGTTCAATCCGCTAAAAATATTCGTCTTTACATTTGTTTTGGCGTGGATCATGTCCTACAACCTCGCGTTCTTCATCGGAACACCTGAAACAACATGGCAATGGGGAGTCGGTGCAGCACTACTCGCAGCCGTCTGGGTCGTCGCGATGTTCACGATCATCGCCCTGTTCGAACAACGGTCGTTCCGATACATCGCGATCAATAGCAGCTACGTAATAGTTTACTTCGCGGTCATCGGATTCATCCTGGGGATCTGGAGGTAGAACAGGCTTTCCAGCCTGTTCCGGTCACAACCGGAGCGGTGAATGGCAGCGATCCTACAGAACTAAGGGTCGAGGAGGAAACGCGACAGACTGGAAAGTCTGTCGTACGAAAGAATATGGCGCAGAAAACATCGGGCGAGTTTGAAAAAGAGTTTATGGATGGGCTGAAGGCTTCGACCGGAAGCGATCTGACGGCTTGGATGAAGGCGATCGATGGGCTCAACAGCAAGAAGCGAAACGAGGTTATCGCCTGGCTCAAGGCAGATCACGGTTTCGGGCATATGAATGCATCGCTGCTTGCAGGGATCCACGCAAACGGCGGCAAACCGGTTTATCAAAGCACCGATAACCTGCTCGACGCTCAATTCGCGAAAGCCGTCGATATGAGACCGCTTTACGACAAGTTTATCGAGTTCGTCACAACGTACTTCCCGGCTTCGAGCGTACTGCCGAAGAAGACTTACGTCTCGATCCTCGACAACCGCGAGTTTGCCGCGATCAATATCAAGCCAAAAGAACTCCGCATCGGCCTCGACCTCGGCGACCGGCCTTTCGATGACAAGATCGAGAAAGCAAAACTCTCCGGCCCAATGCCGAGGATCTCGCATATGTTCTTGCTGACGGACGTGAAGCAATTGGACAAGTCGATCATCCATGCACTGAAGGAATCGTATTCAAGGTGCCACTGAAAACTATCCACTATCCACTTGTCACTATTCACTGAAGATCAGTTTTCTCCAGTGAATAGTGGTTAGTGACAAGTGGATAGTTTAAGACAACGCCTTGCGCAGAAACTCAACCAGTGGATATGCCGCCTTGAAACTCTCGGCGAGAAGCTTTGGATAGTCTTTGGAGAGTGCGTCTTTCTCAGTAATCTCTTCTCCGACGGTGAATGACTTGAGCTTGAGGTATTCGATCGCGGGGTGGGCTGCGTCGAAGCCCTTGGGCGGTTTCGTGAGCCGGTCGCCGTGAAACTCACCGAAGCGATCACGAAACTTCTTCGCTTCTACGATCTTGAAGAACTCTTTGGTGTTCGCGGCGATGTGATTTCGGATCTTGAGCAGTTCGGTGTTGTCCGGCATATGCTTGCCGGCAGCCGAGAAGAACATCTTCGGCTGGACGTGGAAATAGTAGCCGGGCAGCATCGCCTTCTTACCGCCGGGAGCGATGAAGGCTCCGAGGTTGGTCTTGTACGGGCTCTTGTCCTTTGAAAATCGTACGTCGCGGTAGATGCGAAACACGCACGATCTCGGATCGATGCCTACCACCGTCGGATCGAACTTTGAGATTCGGCTGATCAAGTCTCCCGTGACCGCGATCACGTTATCGTTAGCTCTGACGAACGCGTCCTTGTTCGCGTTGAACCAATCGCGGTCGTTGTTCTTTTCGAGCTTCTTGAGAAAATCAATGGTTTCTTTCGCCAGCATAGGATCGGTATGTTAGCACAGCCGAAAATGACGTTACGAAAGTAGGAGCTTCACCCCTTCCCGCTGTGTTTCTAGTCTTCCTTGAATACAACTCATTCGATTTATCAAACATCGTACGGACGTTCTTAATTTTGAGAACGGTCGTACTATTTTTATGGGATCAACCGAATTCAGCGTCCTACCGCGGGGCGAACAGACACGCCGCGAGATCCTGCGAGCGAGCGTCGATATCGCATCGGCTGACGGGCTCGACGGCCTGACGATCGGTCGGTTGGCTAACGAACTCCAAATGAGCAAGAGCGGCCTTTTCGCTCATTTCGGTTCAAAGGAAGATCTGCAAATTGCGACTCTCGAAGCGGCGAGCGAGACATTCATCGCCGAGGTCGTTGTGCCGTCGGAGCGGCTTGAACACGGCCTGCCTCGGCTGAAAGCCCTCCTGGACGCGTGGATCGACAGCGTCGCCAACACCTGCAATCGCGGCGGATGCTTTTTCTATGCTGTTTCCGCCGAGATGGATGACCGGCCCGGCAAGGTACAGGATCTTATCGTCAAGCTCACACGTAACTGGATAGATGCTCTGACGCGTGAGATGAAGCTGGCGATCCGGCTTGGCGAACTCAAGAAGGAATGCGATGCAGAGCTGGTCGTCTTCCAACTCCACGGATTCGTTCAGGAAGGCAACTGGTTCCGCCGTCTCCACAAAAATAATCGTGCCTTTCAGATGACCCGCGAGTCCGTTTACCGAACGCTTGAAAACCACGCAACAACGACGGGTAAGGCGATACTTGCCGTAGCCGGAACAAGCCGCTGACCGATTTTTGAAAAGCGGCCCGAGCGAGCGTAGAATTCTATCCACACGATGGAATACTGCGAACACGTCAAAGAGATCGTCGAGGTGACGCCGAGCGCTGACGGGTGCGAGGAATGTCTTGAGATGGGCGGCCGCTGGGTTCACCTGCGGCTTTGCGAGATCTGCGGGCACGTCGGCTGCTGTGACAATTCGCCGAACCGCCACGCGACCAAGCATTACCACGCCACCGATCATCCGATCGTGAAGTCTTTCGAGCCCGGTGAGGATTGGGGATATTGTTATCCGGACGACCAGTTTTACGAACGCCTTCCGACAACAAAATGAACAAGCAGGTAAAAGTACTTCTCCAGACCACAATTCCCTTCGACGAGAACGATTGGCACATAGGCCGGTTCTCGCTTTTGACCGAGCATCTTCGTTCGCTGACGAACGATGACGGTACGCCTCTCTACGACGTAACGACGCGCAACCGTGAACAGGACGCGGACGGTAGTGATCCGGTTTTACTGTCTCTGCCGAACAGCGATTTCGACCAGCTTTGGCTTTTCGCGGTTGATGTGGGTGACGGCCTTTCTACGCACGATTGCGAAGCGATCACGAAATTCCGGCAACGCGGAGGCGGCATTCTTACAACTCGCGATCACAATGATCTGGGCTGTTCGCTGTGCACGCTCGGGGGCATCGGCGCGGCTCACTATTTCCATTCAAAACAAGCGGATCCTGATGAGACGCGGCGGTGTCGTGATGACAAGGCTACGCTCAATATCGACTGGCCAAATTATCATTCCGGCTCGAACGGCGACTTTCAAACGATCGAGACGTCGGATCACCCGTTGCTGCGGCGAGCCGACGGATCGCTTATCGAATACTTCCCGGCACATCCGCATGAAGGAGGCATCGGAGTTCCTGAACAAGCGGCAGCGGCAAGCGTGATCGCCACCGGTAGGAGCAAGGCGACGGGCAACAACTTCAATCTCGTGGTTGCGTTTGACCGTGCCGAAGATTCGCATGGCAATCATTGCGGCCGCGGGATCGCCGAATCCAGCTTTCATCATCTGGTCGATTACAACTGGAATATTGACCTCGAATGTCCGACGTTTGTCGAAGAGGCTCCGGGCGACGAATGGAAGCGTTTCCCCGAAAGGCTAGATGACGTCAAGCGATACGTTGAGAACGCCGCAGCCTGGCTTAGCTCGAAATAGTATGGACGCTTTCCCCGATATTCCGCTCGAAGCGTGGCGGCCGACGAAGAACACGCTTCACTTGTACTGTCAGATAGTCGGTAAGATCCGACTTGCGATGCACCCGCGGATGAATCATTGGTGGCACGTGCCGCTCTACGTCACGCCCCGCGGACTCTCAACCCGCACGATTCCGTACGCTGACGGAAACTTTGAGATCGCGTTCGACTTTCACGACCACAAGCTTGTGATCACAACGAGCGGCGGAAAGGTCGAAGATTTTGCATTGTATGACGGTCTGACCGTAGCCGACTTTTATAACAGTCTTTTCCTGAACCTGTCGAAGCTTGGGATCAAACCGACAATAAAACCGATCCCTTACGAAGCACCGTCATCGACCCCGTTTCCCGAGGACACGGTGAACAAGTCCTACGACAAGGAATACGTCGAGCGTTTTCATCAGACGTTAGTTACGGTTGACCGCATCCTCAACGAATTTCGCGGAAGATTCTGCGGAAAATCGACACCGGTGCATATGTTCTGGCACAGCTTCGACCTTGCTCTGACTCGATTCTCAGGCAAGCGGGTCACGCCGCGGGAAGGTGCGGGAATGGTCGAACGCGAGGCGTACTCGCACGAAGTGATCAGTTTCGGGTTCTGGTTCGGTGATGATAAGGTTCCGGCCCCGGCGTTCTACTCTTACACCGCTCCGGAACCTACAGAATTGGCCGACGAACCCCTCTCTCCTGGATCCGCGAAGTGGGCCGAATCGAACGGTGCCCATCTGGCATTGTTGATGTACGAAGATGCCCGGAACTCCTCTGATGCGCATGCGGCGGTGATGGAGTTTCTCGAATCCGCGTATCACGCAGGCGCGAAACTTGCGCACTGGGACGTCGGCGACTTTCATGCCTAGCCCCATTTCAGAGCTTCGAGATACCTAATTTTTTGTCTTGTTCGTCCGCGACCAAAATTGAAATCGGCACTTTGCGCGGAAATGATACCTTTCGCGACCGGATTTGATCTCAGATGAAATGTGGCACGTGCCACATTTTTTTAGTGAATTTCGCAAGGGGCTTTTGGACTCCTCTGCGTGCTTTTGGGTGGTTTGTAGCGCGGTTTAAGTGGTAATTCGCGTGCACTTGTTTGACGCTTCGGGTGGTGAGCGGACTCGTTATCAGAGCGGGCAGCAGGAAAGTGATAATTTCCGCCGAGGGTTGAATTCTTCGATGCTGTTCTTCGGATCTTAGGAGAGCCCTGTTCGTTTCTGCTCGTTCCTTATCTTCTTGTTCTGTGGTGTCTGAAAGAGCTATCCACGAAAGAAGAAAATAGGAAAGTAAGAACTGCGAAACGGTCGCGGTTCTGTCTTGTTCCTTCCTGATCTTCTTGTTCTATGGTTTCAGCTTTTGGAGAACCACTGAACGGGAAGAACAGGAAGGAGCCGGAAAGAAAAGAACCACGGAACAGCAGAGTCCACTGCGGAACGGTTGCGGCCTGATATCGCCCTTGCTGACGCGCGGGCTTGTGCATGGTGAACGAACTGCCCGCCCGCTTACGCAGGCGGTTCTGACTTGTCCAACTAAAACGTGTACGTATTCGCCTGGATCAGGACGTCAGCGATCCGTTGCCGAGCGGCGATCGTGTTTATCGGTGAATTGTTTTTTGTGAATCGTTTCAGGGCAACAAGCAATGTGCGGCCTTCGTCACCTTCGGCGATCGCGGCGATCGTGTTCTTCGCCTTTGCCTCTACACGCTGGATGGCATCGTTGCAGTAGACGCTCGCGATGTCGATCTGGCGGGCGGCGGCATCTTCGCCGTCCTTGGCGGCAAGTTTCTTCACACGCAGAATCGCGGTTTCCATCTGATACGCGTCCATAATAATGTCCGCACAGCTGAGCAACACTTCCTGCTGATCGGCCAGTGACATCATATATTTCTGGGCCGCCGTGCCGAGCACCATCAACGCAACCTTCTTTGCGTTCTGCGCAAGTTTCGTTTCGGCAGCGAGCAGGCTCGTGTCTTCGTCGAACGACATCTGCGGATTCAGGATCTCGTCCTGCAACGCCTTCGCCGCCTGCAGCAAACCGATCTTGCCCTTCATCGCACGCTTCATCAGTTGGCCGGGAATGAGAAGACGGTTGATCTCGTTCGTGCCCTCGAAAATACGATTGATGCGCGAATCGCGATAGGCCTTCTCGGCCGGATAATCCGCCGAGTAGCCATAGCCGCCGAAGATCTGGACCATCTCGTCGACGACGTAATCGAGAGCCTCGGAGCACGCGACCTTGTTGATCGACGATTCGACGGCGTACTCCTCGATCGACTGCATCTTGCGGGCGTTGTCCGCACCGTCGCCGATCAGCGAATCGATCATTCCGACCGTGCGATAGGTGATCGATTCCGCAACCCAAACTCTGATCGCCATCTCGGCAAGCTTGTGTTTGATCGCACCGAACGACGAGATCGGCTTTTTGAACTGCTGACGCTCGTTCGCGTAGCGGATAGCTTCGTGCAGAGCAAGCTTCGCTCCGCCGGTAACGGATGCTCCAAGTTTAAATCGGCCGACATTAAGAATGTTGAATGCGATCTTAGCGCCGTCGCCGACGTTGCCGATCAGGTTGGCCGCGGGGATCTTGCAGTCCGAAAGAATGAGCGGCGTCGTCGATGACGACTTGATGCCCATTTTGTGCTCCTCGTTTCCGGGACGGCAGTTCTCGCTGCGTTCTACGACGAACGCCGAAAACTTTTCCTTCTCTCCATCAACCTTCGCAAACACGATATAAACATCCGCAAAGCTGCCGTTTGAGATAAACATCTTCTCGCCGTTGAGCGTGTAGGTCGTGCCGTCTTCGCTGAGCTTCGCGGTCGTCTTTGCACCAAGCGCGTCCGAGCCGGAACCGGATTCGGTCAGGCAGTACGCGGTACAAAGTTCGCCGGAGACGATCTTCGGGATCCATTCGTTCTTCAGTTCTTCTGAACCGAAATACAGGATCGGCAGCAGCCCGATCGAGGTCTGCGCTCCGAAAGTCGTGCCGAATCCGCCGGCACGGCCCATCGCTTCGGCAATGACAACGCCCGTCGTTTGGTCGAGTCCGAGCCCGCCAAACTCTTCGGGGATCGTCGCACCGAGCAAGCCAAGTTCGCCGCCCTTCTTCACAAGGTCGCGAGCGATATCCCAGTTGTGCTTCTCCATCGCCTCGAGATTCGGCCGCACTTCGTTATCGACGAATTCGCGAGTCGTATCGCCGATCATCTTCTGCTCGTCGTTAAAATCTTCGGGTGTAAAGATCTCGGCCGCGGTCTGGTCGGTGATCAGAAATTCACCGCCTTTCAAATATTCTTTCTCGAGTCGTGTATCCATTGGAATCTCCTAAAAATCGTAAGAGGTTGGTGGAAGAATTATAACTGAATGAATGTTCATTCAGCAAGTAAAAAGTCTTCCACCTTAAGCAATAGGACTCATTCTTTCTTGTTCTTCCTATTCTTCCTGCTCTGTGGTCAAAAAAAAGAATTTAACCACTAAACAAGATGAACAAATCTGAATAAGATGAAAATCAAAAGACCAAAAACACACCAATTGGTCTAATCCGGCTTAATATTCCCGCCACTAACCTCATCCAAAAGCTTGGCCAACATGCCGGCGGTGATCGTCTCGCTGATGTTCTCGACGAATTCCCTGTTCGCTTCCTTTACGCTGGCGATGCCGTTTTTGAGCAGGACTGGAAAATAGTCGAGGTCCTTGGCTCCGCGATAGGTTGAGAGGACGCAGTATTCAGCACAGAAGCCGGTGATAACGGGCGTGTCGACTCCGTGCTCTTTGAGGAT
>DAIOWA010000063.1:0-9152 GCA_036758705.1 Pyrinomonadaceae bacterium
TTGATGTCTTTCATGGGCTAAATCATACTTCGCCCCTTCAAGACTGTAGATAAATCCGATGCATTGAATTGAACACCCGCTAACTTGAACTACACTGCGTCGGCCAGGGCCATCAACAACTGAGTTGTGATAAAGCCGGTAAAGCCAGATAGAGAAGTCGCCGGATACATTCTGGTCGCGTGACGCATACTTCGACTGCAGGACAGGCAGGTGTCTTCTGATTTCAGCCGGCCGGGCACAATTCAGGTTTACTCGGGCACTTAGATCATTAGCAAGCTCGTTTACCTCATGCATCGATGCCTGTGAGATTTCAACCGTAAGGCGTCCTACGTCCGGTTCGAGCACAAAGACGAGTTCCTTATTCATTTGATCCTACTCGCCGCTTTGATTGAGGCTTAATATGAAACTCGGCTGTTTTCCGATCGGTTGTAGCTGCGCCAAGTATTTGCCTAAGCTGTTGTGCCGTCTTCTCGCATGCCGCCCCCTGGATGCCGTTGATTTGGGTTTCGCACTTCCCCGTTTCGCTGTCAATGGTGAATTCTATTTCAGGCATCTTTCTCTCCTTGGCTCAGAATTTCACTCTGATCTTGATCGTCTTTCCGACTCGCTCTTTGATGAGAGTGCCGCCGAGTTTCTTAGCCATCTTTCGAGCCGCTGCTTCGTGATAGCTGTTCTGAAGCCTGATCACGAAATCTTTCCCAAGACGGTACGCAAGATCTAAATCATCGATGATGGCCACATAGCCTTTGGCGGTTTTTTGGAACCCGATATCACCTAGTAGGGATTCGCCCTTTACATCTCGACGCCGGATGACGATGTCGGCGGTCCGAGGGTTTCTTTTGTCCCAACCCTCGAGAGGAATATCGGTTCCCTGAGTGGGCGTTGTGAAGCCGCATTCTACAAGGGCATCGAGAAGCAATTCGCGATTCGGGAAGGACTGGGATTCAAAAGTCATGTATTTGCTCATGGAGATTCTCCGTAATTAGAGTTCATAGATCCGATCGGTGCGACTTCCGCCAATCCCACTATTTTCAATTCGTGAGCCGACGCCTTTGATGTTGTTCCGGGCCCATTTGCGGATCTCTTCGATCTTCTCGCTCATCATCTGTGCTGTGGGCGTGATGTTCTCAATGGCCTTAACGATGTCGCGGGTCTCGGCCGGTCGGTCGCCGTCGATGAAGGCTTCGAGAACTCCGTCTTTTACCGCTCCTTCTATTTCGGCACCTGAGAAGTCTTTGCTCTTTTCTACGAGCTTTTCGAGATCAAAGTGTTCGGAATCGAGTGCTCTTTTCTTAAGGTGAACCCGGAATATCTCCTTGCGATCCTCGATCTCCGGAAGATCGACAAAATGTATGTAGGAGAATCGACCGATCCGGAACTGCTCGGATTCGAGTTCGCGTACGTCATTTGCGGTAGCGAACACAAGTACATCCTGGTTGTCCTGCATCCAGTTGAGAAGATAGGAGATGGTTCGTGCTGTCTCACCGCCGTCCGTCTTGTGGGAAGACTTCATTCCTGAGACTGCCTTTTCGAACTCACTGATACCGAGAATGCCTTTGATCGTTCCGGCGATAGATAACGCCCGCTTTATCGACATTGCCGACGAACCGATGACGCCTCCGCCCTCACCCATGATCGAACCGAAGTCCAAATCAAGCAGGGCCCGATTCGTGATGCTTGACGCAACTCGTTTACAGAGATCCTTCCCGCATCCGGGAAGACCGACGAGCAATATGCCTTTGCAGGGTTCGACGTGGCGAGCTTTTGCTCTCGGACTGAATGTGTGTGCTGCACGTTCGAGGATGGCCCTTAGCGACTGGTAACCTCCGAGGTTGCTTGCCGGTTCAGGATGAACATAGGTGAGCGAACCGCTGCCTCGAATTACGTTTTTCTTTTCCTCAAGAATGACATTGATCGAGTCCTGATTCAGACCGTTGCAACTGATGACCGCTTTCGCAACCACGTTGCTGATCTCGACTGCTGTCAGACCAAGGAGAGACTGCTGCAGTGCATCCTGAGTTTCTTTGGTAAGGCTGATATCGAGACCATTGGAACGCAGGTTCTCAAACTGAAGCTCTATCGAGTCTTCGATCTCGGATTCCTTCGGAAGATCAAGATCTATCTGCGTGACTTCCTTTTCAAGTGTTTTTAGTTCGGGAAAGTTCGGGCCCACGAACAGAACCGTGGCCTTCGTCGATTTCAGCTTCCAGGCGATCTCACGAAGTCTTCGAACCAGTAAAGCGTCTTCCTGCCCATACGGTGAGATATAAGGAGCGTAATCACACAGCAGGAAAATACCTGTCTTCTGCTCGCTAATAAAGCCAAGAAGGCTTTCGGGGTCCTCAGTATCGCCGATCGTTTGACGCGAGCTTAGTAGTCCCTCTTTTGGATCCGACACCTTCTGAAGACCGCTTGGACGGCTCCAGAAATAGAGAGGCTTTTCTTTATGCCTGTCCTGAAAGACGAGATCGATTAACGCCTCCCTTACGCGGTCTTCCTCGAATGTATTGATAGCTATGAGCGGGTATCGGGCTCTGATCCTGATATCGAGCTCATGCAGAAACTTCCGGATGCTGTCAGCACCGGTTTCTAATTCAGACATTGTTTGTTTACTGGAAAGCGTTTAAGAAACTGATTGTGTGACAAGACGCCCGTTATGGCCATTTCGTCCATTGTTTCCGGCCGGTTTAGATGCCTCGGTCATTCGTTCGACCTTCTGCATCTCTTCTCTTGATGCGATGCCGTTGTCGATCTTGAACCCTAGATTTGCTAAAGCCCTGCCAACAGCACTTGTTTCACCGTTTTCGATAAAGGATGTTGTGTTTACGTATCCCTGGCCACGGATCTCGAAGGCGTGTCCGGTAGAACTGGGTTCCGCGTCATCTCGGTTCCGATACGCACCGGCTTTTATACACACGAAGCCGCTGTCTTCGTTAAGCCTTATGATCTCGGTAACGATCCGGCCGTCGGGATACTTCTCATAGAACTCCGCTATCCGCGTATGAACCGGAATGTATTTACTCAGGTCGAAGTTTGCCATTTTTGAGACCTCGTCTTTGTTGATCTAGAGTTCAAGCGCTGTTAGCCGGTCTTCATCGAGCAATTTCTTCGAATGGACTGATGTCATTCTCAGAAGATCGCTTAGAGCGGTTCGCATCTCTTCCGGCGAACGCTGCTTTGCCTCCCGGCCGGCGGCAGTCTGCAATTGTTCGAGTACGTTTTCAAGAGATGGGTCGCCCGTGAAGTTCATCAACTGGTACCATTCGCACATCTGACGTGCTCGTTTAGCCAATGAACCCGACACAAACTCCGCATCCTTCATTCGTTCTGCCATTTCCGAAGCCGAGTCGAAGATCTTCGCAGTTATCTGTGCGAAGCCTTCCTTGATCGGAGAAACGGCCTCTTCGGCTTCACGCTGGGCGGCCTCGATCTTCATCTCACGGATTCGCTCTTTTACCTCTCGTTCTCGTCGGGTTTCAGCAGTAACCTCGTCGACCTTGATTTCTTCGATACGGCGTTTTGCGTCGATCTCAAGATCGATCTTCGTCTGCTCAGAATTGATACGGCTCGTTTCGAGTGCAAGCGATTTGGCGAGGTTTCGCTCGGCGATCATCTCAGATCCTAGAATGATCACCTTAGGCTTCATCGTTATCACAAGACCGTCACGGATTATCTCACGTGTCGGAACCATCCCGATGGCTTGAGCCGCGACAGCGTTTACGAACTCCTCTCGATCGAAAGATTCGTCGCTCGTCGCTTCAAATCGATCGGCCGAATCTCTCGCCAGCGTATAGAAACTGTCTTGAAGTATTTCGAGGATTTCGTCGTATTTCGAAAGGACTTCGCTCTTAGCAGCCGCGAGAGTTTCGCAGGCTTGAAGGTATGCGTTTTCAAATGATTCAAAGGCGGTCCAGGGAATCCACTTGTATTCGCTCGTTCCCCAGACGGTTTCGCAGAGCGTGAATCTGAAGCCGAATTTGTTGAGAGCGTTATGAGCCTGGGCCGCGCCTCGCATCAGGCTATTCCGATAGACATCAGGCAGCAACCCGGCTCGCGGCGGACTCACTCTGACTGCGGCATTCTCAGGAAGTTCGACTCCGAGAGTTTTCCATTCCAGTTGCCGAACAAGACTACCGAACCCTCGGCAATCGATGTTCATGAAGATGCCTTCACTTTCCAGGGTCGATAGATCGAACGGAAGAGATTCAACCTCTTCGGCACTGATACCCAACTCCGTCGCAGCTCGGTCCTTTCTGGTTTCAAGCCGAGTTAGCACTTCCTGGGCCATTTTAGAAGGCTGTTGTACCAAAGAATCTCGGGAAATTTCTTCTGATGGTGCGTCCTCCACATCGGAGCCACCGAAGACATTCCGGAGCACCGACGATGCTAATGATGGCAATATTTGGGTGCCAGTAATTCTGGCAGGTGCTTGAGTTTCCATTCGCATCCTGTCCACCGCTCAATTTTCAACCACTCCGTATCGCTGCAGACACTCCGACAACGGCTTTGGGATATGTTCTTCGTCACGGCTAACCTTGATACCATCGATGTCAACGATTTCCAATTCACTGAGGCAGAAATATCCCCATTCGCGCTCAAGCCCGACGACATAACCAAAGAAGCAAAAGTCATCATCATAAGTGTCGCCTTCTGTCACGAACCAAGCCCATCCGCTCAATGGAAATTGGAACACGGCATAGACGGTCGGATCCTTGTCACCCTCTTGGTCACTAAACTTCGGCAGCCCGTCCTTAAGTTCTTTTGGTAAAAGTTCAGGCATACAGTTTTGACACTTTCTAGCTTTTCGCATGATGTCAGCCGCCTATTTTTGTTATAGGATGATTCTATGATGAAAGGTCATCCGGCGGCACAATACCGCGACAACGCTCTCTCAAAAGCCCGTTTCGAGTTCCGCTGGGAAGACCAATTCAACCTCGGCTTAGACCCCGACAAAGCCAAAGAATTCCACGACGAAACGCTTCCGGCAGAAGGTGCCAAACTCGCTCACTTCTGCTCAATGTGCGGACCGCATTTCTGCTCAATGAAAATCACTGAAGATGTACGGGAATACGCGAAAGAGCAAAATATCGAACCAGAAAAAGCATTAGCAGTCGGAATGGCGGAAAAGGCGAAGGATTTTGTGGCAACGGGAAGCGAGATTTATCACGGGAATTTGCCTGATGGGGTGAACGAGCATTATTGAGACAAGAAAACATGAATTGCCGTTTGCTTTAGCCAAAAATAAAAGAAGAAATTCCTTATCGCTTCAGCACAAATTAGGCTAACGCCTGCGATTATGTTACTTACAGTTCCGTCAGCTAAAGCGGACGGTAATTCATAGAGCACAATGAGGAGTTAAGTATTGATCAACGCCAATCATGAATACACGAAACGACTTGATCGGGTAATTGACTACTTGGGCGATAATCTCGATCAGCCGCTGAAGCTCGAGGAACTGGCGAAAGTCGCGTGTTTTTCGGAGTTTCATTTTCACCGTGTTTTCCGTGCGATGACGGGCGAAACTCTCAATGATTTTACAAATCGTCTGCGGCTGGAAAAAGCTGCACGTCTGTTAAAACGGACTCGTCAAAGTGCGACCGAAATTGCGCTGGAATGTGGATTTTCGTCATCAGCGACATTTTCGAGATCGTTTAATCACGCATTTAACACTTCCCCAACCAAATACAGAAAGTCCGGCGAACTGAAAATTAGCAAGATTTGCAAAGAATTATTTGCAAAAAACGAATATATTCTTCCGATGTCGGACGAAGCGAAACGAGCCGCCTTTCCGGTTGAGATAAGAGAATTTGCCGAATGGAACGTGGCTTATATTCGAGTTTCGAATTCATTTGAGGAAGGCAAGGTTCTGAAAGCGTTTGCGAAGTTGATTGAGTGGCTGAAGTCCGAAAATATTTACGATAAAGGAACTCTCTTTGGAATGGCGATTGACGACCCCGAGGTTACGCCGAAACATCTTTACCGATATGAAGTTTGCTTTGCGACAGATGTGAAACTCAATTGTGCAGACGGTATTTCTAAGATGAAAATCCCGTCCAGAAAATACGGCGTTACGCGAGTTAGCGGCGACATCAGTTTGGTCGCAACGGCTTGGGATTATCTCCTCAACCGTTGGCTCATCAATAGCGATTATGAACCTGACAATGCACCCGGTTTTGAGATTTTCGTGGATAAAGAGAAGGCATTAGATTGGAGCTACTTTGATTTGGAGTTAGCTTTCCCCGTGAAAAAAATGAACGTGATTTAGGAGAAAATTATGGCAAAAATAACAGGAATCGGCGGTGTCTTTTTTAAGTGTCAAGACCCTAAAGCCGTTAACGAATGGTATACAACACATTTAGGAATGGACGTTAGTGCATACGGTGCAAATTTTGAGTGGCGTAATGCGGAAGACACTGGCAAAACTGGCTCGACGGCATGGAATACGTTTCCTGAAAATACAAAATACTTTGAACCTTCAACCAAGGATTTTATGATCAATTATCGGGTTGATGATTTAGAAGCCATTGTCGAGCAATTGAAAAAAGAAGGCGTGACAATTGTCGATAAAATTGAGACTTACGATTACGGCAAGTTTGTTCATATAGTTGACGTGGAAGGAAACAAAGTTCAACTTTGGGAGCCTACGGATGGTTAGTGGCTGAAAAGGCAAAGGAATTTGCCGCCACGGAAAGCGAGATTTATCACCGCAATCTACCAGAAGATGCGAAAGAGCATTATTAGAATTGTCTAATTTAACTGGCAAATAATATGAGTTGCCGTCTGCTTTAGCTGACGGAAAGTTGATGGAAAGAAATCCGGCTTCAGCCAAATTAAAAAATAGAAATGCCTTATTGCTTCAGCATAAATTTAGGCTAAAGCGAAAAGAAAAATCAATTTTTAAGTTCGGCTAAAGCCAGTTTTTTCTTACACTTAATTCCGTCAGCTAAAGCAGACGGCAATTCATAAAGCAGAAGCAGTTTGTTTTGGACTGGCGGCATGATTCATCACGGGAATTCGCCGGAAGGTGGACGCGAGTATCATTGACTTTTTATTCGGCTAAGTTTTATTTCCGACAGGTATTTTTTTCGAGCATTCCTTGAATCTCCTCCAGTTTGCAATATGCGGATCGGCTCGTGCCGCTTTCAAGATCGAAATACGAGGCGAATCGCTTTAGCGATCTCGCAAGTAACATCGCCGAGAGCATGTCGGCCATCTCGACTGCAACCCGCTGATTAATATTCAGGCTTTGCTCGCCCAGGCGGACTCCTTCGGGACAAGACGCATCGCTTTTGGCTTCGATTCTTTCGGGTTCAAGAAGGTCAGGATGCTGGAGCGACGGTGCCGGAAGTGCCCGGCAGATACTAGTTCCCGTAAAGTATTGCTCGGGTTTGAGCGGCTTTGTCGTCGAACCGAGCAGCACTTGGCCTGATGCCTTTCCGTTTCCCCCGTCTATCCACCAGACCCTCGAAGCATCACCGTAACTTCGAAACTCATCAAGTGCTCGATGCATCTCTCGTCGAGCCAGGTAATTATCAACGCAACCGACGATGATCGTCAGACTTCTATAGTCACTGTTCGAGCTATTAAGATGCTTCTCGGGATCGAACTTCTCACATGAGAAGCAGGTTTCTATTCCCCAAGCCGTAGAAACTCGTTCCGCAAGCGTCTGGGCCTTGTATCTTCCTATTTCCGCAAAGCATAAATTGCTGCGCGGAATATTTCCGTTTTCTACTACGTCCGGGTCAACGATCAGCATTTCCGCGGATTTGTTTTGCTGCTGCTTTAGTTCGTAGATAAGCCGGGCAACTGCAGTAACTACAAAAGAGCCAGTGCCGCCGGCACCTACAACGATGAACCGAAGGGTGTTGTATTCGACAGGCATCACAACTGCGGCCTGCGAGAAGCTAAGATCGATTTCCATCACAACATCATCTGAAGCAGAGCTTCGACCTCATTCAGATCGACAACACCGCTTGGAAGGTGTCCGATCCAGGAAAATGGAATTGGTATAAGGTGATCGTAGATCCCGCATCGGAATCTTACTTTGGGTTTATCATGAACATCTGCAATGATCCCGAATATACGGAACTTGCCTGATTCGTCCCCGTCATCTGCCTTGCTGAACTGATAAGCTCCGGGCGGGTGCGTGTGAACTTCGATACACGCTTCGGAGTATTCAGGCCTTCCGTCGTCCGCGATAGTTGATGCCCATGTCCGATCCCGACCCGAAGTACACCACTGCCAAGATTCGTTCCCTTGGTCCCAATAGATCAGATAAAGCTCTTCCTTGAAATCGTCCTTCGAGTTAGGAATTGTTGCGTTCAGACATATCTCGTACCAAATGCGCCCCGGAACTCTAGGCTTGTGCCATTTGATCCCGACGAAGGCTTCCGGCAGTCCTTTAATTTCTCTGTAGGCGAGCGGCACTGAAAACGTGAATTCCTCTCGATGTGCCTTTAGCAGCACGCCGTTTCCCGCTAGGACATATTCATAGAGGATTGCTTCAACCGGGTCGAACCGTTCTTTTGCGATGCGATGCCCGATGAAACGTGTTGACGACGCGAACTGAACCGCATCCGAACGAGACAATAGCTTTTCCATATTATATTCAGAAACGCGAGTCGTATCTCCGCTGTTCAACGATCGTTTCCCATGCGTCTTCGACCGTAGTGGTTGATACGATCAGCTCAGACTTCGGAAACTTCTTCACTTTGTCAGCCGCAAGTTTCCAAAGTAGATCGCGAACATCATGAGGCTCGGAATGGCACCGCTCGCCCGTGTGGTCTGCGTTGAACGGAGTATCGAAGATCAGTTTCCAAACGTCAGACAGAGTAGACGGGTGGGTCTCAGGAACTTCATTCTTCCCGAAGCAGATCTTACCTGAACCAATATTTGGCAGCGGTGCAACTGCGAGGCTGGTATTCGCGGTTATCTGCGTCGATGCTGCGGCCCAGAGGTGATATTCGTTCGCCTTTCCAAGGAGAATCAGCGCCGGCATCGGAACCGTCATTTCGACAACGCCCTTGTCTGTGAAGACGACGGTGATCCTTCGAATCGCGGCCGGTTCATAAGAGAGGATCGCGTTGCCTTCCGGAGCCTCTCGGTATCGCAATACTCGCTTGCCCAACCATCCAGTATCTGTGTGAACTTTT
>DAIOWA010000064.1:0-9098 GCA_036758705.1 Pyrinomonadaceae bacterium
GAGCGGTGTGAGAAGTTGGCCGAGGGGCGAAAGCTTGATTACGTTGCGGAGTTAAAGATCGACGGGCTTTCGGTTTCGCTGCACTACGACAACGCGATCCTGACCGTCGGAGCGACGCGCGGCGACGGTTCAGCGGGCGACGAGGTTACGCAAAATGTAAAGACGATCCGCTCGATCCCGCTGAGGCTGAAGACCGACGCTCCGACGCATGCCGAGGTTCGCGGAGAGGTATTTCTGTCGCGGTCGCAGTTTGCAAAGATCAACGCTGAACTCGAAATGCAGGGCGAGAAGACGTTCGCGAATCCGCGTAACTCGGCTTCGGGGACGCTGCGGATGCTGGATTCGCAGGTCGTCGCGTCACGGCGGCTGGATATGTTTCCGTATGACCTGTTCGCCGGAAACCAGAAGATGTTTGCGACGCACTGGGAGAGTTTCGAATGGTTCGAACGGAACGGATTTAACGTGAATCCGAACCGTCAGCTGTGCACGAATTTTGAGGATCTTGTCGCATTCGTCAACGCTATGGAGCCGATGCGCGACGAGCTGGATTACGAGATCGACGGCGTCGTCGTGAAGGTAAACTCGACTGCATTGCAGCAGGAATTCGGATCGACATCGAAGGCCCCGCGATGGGCGATCGCTTATAAATATCCCGCAAGAAAGGCTTTCACAAAACTCAATGGAATTCTCGTCAGCGTCGGCCGCACCGGAGCGCTTACTCCAATCGCAATGCTTGAACCGACGCTGCTTGCAGGCACGACGGTCGGACGCGCATCGCTCCATAATGAGGACGAGATCCGGCGGCTCGACCTGAAGATCGGCGATACGGTCGAGATCGAAAAGAGCGGCGAGATCATCCCGCAGGTCTTGTCGGTCGATAAGACGAAACGCGACGGAAGCGAGACCGACTTTGAGTTTCCGACCGTTTGTCCCGTTTGCGGTTTCGACGCCGTGCGGCCCGATGGCGAAGCCGTCCGACGCTGCACGAATCGTGATTGTCCTGCAAAGATCAAAGGCCGTATCGCCTATTTTGTTTCGCGCAAGGCGATGGATATCGAAGGGCTCGGCGATGTGCTGATCACGACGCTCGTCGACAGCGGCCGCGTGAAGGACGTCGCGGACCTCTATTCGATAACGAACGCCGACATCGCGAATTTGGAAGGGAAGGGAGAGAAGTCGGCGGCGAAGTTGACGGAGCAGATCGAGGCGAGCAAGACTCGCGGGCTGCAGCGTTTGTTATTCGGCATCGATATCCGCCACGTCGGCGAGCGGAATGCGAAGGTTCTCGCGAAGCATTTCCGCAGCATCGATAACCTCAAAGACGCACCTGAAGACGCATTAGTTGCGATCCCCGAGATCGGCCCGATCCTCGCCGCAAGCGTGTACGAATTCTTTCACGACGACCGAAACCTTGAGCTGATAGAACGCCTCCGAGCCGCCGGTGTCCAACTCGAAATGGACGCATCGTCGACCGCCGCACTCGATGATCGCTTTGTTGGCAAGACCTTCGTACTCACCGGCAAACTCGAAAACTACACCCGCGACGAAGCCGCCAAGCTCATCGAAGACCGCGGCGGCCGTGTGTCATCGTCAGTCAGCAAGAAGACCGATTACGTCGTCGCCGGCGAAGACGCGGGCTCGAAGCTGACGAAGGCTGAGAGTTTGGGGGTGGCGGTGCTGGATGAGGGGCAGTTCACGTCGATGGTCAGCTAAATTTGGTTTTATGACGCCGACGATCTATCGCGATCAAGTTGCTGAACTTGCTAAGACCGATCCCGACCGGGCAGTGGAGATCGCGGATAAGATACAGGATCCGTGGTTTGCAGCCCAGGCATGGTCTCATTTGACTCGCCACGCTCCGAAGCCGTTACGATTTTCTCGCAAGGCGGCAAAAGCGGCGTCTCTTGGGAAGGACGATTATCAACGGTCTGCAGTGCGCGCTTGGGAAATTGCAGCTTTGGCAGAGCGCGAGTATCACAGTCATGCACAAGCGGCGCTCGCGGAGGCGGTGGAACTCGCGGCGACGATAAAACATCAGGGCTCAAGGTCCGAGGCTCTCGTCCTTTTGTTTCAGGCGGCATTCAAGATCTCAAAGAATGATGCCGCAGCGATTGCGGAAATGATCCGCAATACATGTAATTCTTCGCATTGGCGAGCCCGAAGAGCAGTCGGCGATGTTTCTAAGATGCTCGACGGGGCGATGCCGGTGAGAGAGTTCTTTTGGTAAGGCCAAATGGCGGAAAAATAATTGCCAGATGGCATACCTGCGTGATACCCTTTCAATATGGAGCAACCTCACGATAGAACTCGCAAGACAACGATGAAGAGCCTGCTTGGGGTCGATACGGTTGACAATCTAAAGCTCGCAAAAAAGGTTGAGTCAGGCCTTTCATTCGATGCTTTCGAGCGCGTCGGTAGGGTGAGTGGACTTTCTGTCGAAGCGTTGCGAGGCGCGATCCGCATTGCTCCGCGGACGCTTGCTCGTCGCCGTCAGGAAAAGAAACTTTCGCCCGAAGAGTCGGACAGACTCGTTTCGTTGTCCCGATTGCTTTCTCTGGCGATCGAACTCTTCGAAGGCGATGTACGCGCGGCGCTCAATTGGTTTACGTCAAAGAATAGAGCGCTCGGCTGGATCACACCCATCAGCGCGGCTTCAACCGAGGTCGGGTCGCGTGAGGTTGAGGCATTGATCGGCCGTCTCGAACACGGAGTGTTCACCTAGGATGCCGACGGCGTACCGGATCTTCAAGACCAAGTTTGCGAAGACATGGTTTGATGGGGAGGGAGCGTTCCTCTTTGGCGGGCGTTGGAACACTAGGGGCACGCGGGTGCTTTATGCGGCGGGAAGTCTCTCATTGGCGGCTCTCGAAATGCTGGTTCACCTTGACTCGGCGGAATTACTCTCGTCATATTCCTACGCGACGCTAGAGTGCGAAGAGAAAGACGTATTGCCCGTTGAAGAGTTCATAAAGCTGCCGAAGAACTGGAGTTCGTCTCCGCCGCCGTTGGCCGTCCAGCGGATCGGTGACAATTGGGCGGAGTCAATGCGATCTCTCGTGCTTCGGGTGCCAACTTCAGTTGTCCCGGGCGAGTTCAATTATCTGGTGAACGTGGCTCACCCTAAGTTCTCCACGATCACACGTGATAAGCCGCAACTGTTTCGTTTCGACGAAAGGCTTTACAATATGTAGTTATGAGCGACTTTTTCTCTACGGGCATTTCAGAGGCTGATCCGTTGATCAGTGCGGCGATCGATGACGAGGTGCGGCGGCAGGCGGATGGGCTTGAGCTGATCGCGTCGGAGAATTTCGTGTCGGAGGCGGTGCTGCAGGCGATGGGCACGGCGTTTACTAACAAGTACGCCGAGGGTTATCCGGGCAAACGGTACTACGGCGGGTGCGAGTTTGCGGACGTTGTAGAGAATCTCGCGATCGATCGCGTAAAGCAGATATTCGGATGCGAGCACGCGAACGTTCAGCCGCATTCGGGAGCGCAGGCCAATATGGCGGTGCTGATGACTGCTCTCGATCACGGCGATCAGATCCTGGGGATGAACCTGTCGCACGGTGGACACCTTACTCACGGGCATCCGCTGAATTTTTCGGGCATCAACTACAAGGTCGCGGATTACGGTGTCAATAAAGATACTGAGCAGATCGATTACGACGAGCTTCAGCGGATCGCTGAGGAGAACCGGCCGAAGCTGTTGATCTGCGGAGCGTCGGCGTATCCGCGGACAATCGATTTCGACCGCATCGGGCAGATCGCGCGGAGCGTCGATGCAAAGGTGATGGCGGACATCGCGCACATCGCGGGACTCGTCGCCGTCGGGCTGCATCCATCGCCGATCCCGCATTGCGATTTCGTTACGACCACAACGCACAAGACCCTTCGTGGGCCGCGAGGCGGTTTGTCGATGTGTAAAGAAGAGTACGCGAAAGACCTCGATCGCGGCGTTTTTCCGGGTGTTCAAGGCGGGCCGTTGATGCATATTATCGCGGCGAAAGGTGTGGCTTTTGGCGAGGCGTTGCAGCCCGGATTCAAGTCTTACCAGCAGCAGATAATTGACAATGCTAAGGCTTTGGCTGCGACGTTGACCGATGCGGGATTGCGGCTCGTTTCAGGCGGTACGGATAATCACTTGCTGCTCGTCGATGTCTATATGGACGGCAAGGGAATCACCGGTAAGGTCGCCGAGAAGGCTCTCGACGAGGTTCACATCACGGTCAACAAGAATACGATCCCGTTCGACACGCAGAAGCCGTTCGTTGCTTCTGGAGTTCGTCTCGGAACGCCGGCGCTCACGACTCGCGGAATGAGGGAGCCGGAGATGAAGCTGATCGGTGAGATGATCGCGTCGATCATTCGCGAGCCCGAGTCCGAAGCAGTTCGTGAGAAGGTTAAGAAGGATGTGGCAGAACTGACCGCAAGATTTCCGATGTACCCCAAACGATACAAATCCGGACAGACGGAAGCGATCTCAGCAAGCTAGTGAAATCATCCATTTCCGCCCTCATCCTGATCGCGGTGCTTTCGATCACGGCAGCACCGCAAGTTCGATCGACCATCGAGCCGCCCGCGGATTTTCGCAGCGACGGATGCACGTATTTTCCCGACGGCAACTATCGCGAGTGCTGTGAGATACACGATGCGGAATATTTTCGCGGCGGGGCGTTTCGCGAGCGGCGGCAATCAGACAAACGCCTCTATCGATGCGTCAGGTCGAAGAAGGGCTGGCGGAACGAGATCGCGGCTCCGATGATGTATTTGGGTGTTAGGGTGTTTGGAGCCTCGATATTGCCGATGCCGTTTCGGTGGGGATTTGGGCAGCCGAGAAAGAAGAAATAGGCGTTCTCCTCATCCAGTTCATTTTGGGTGTTTCACGCATTCGGAAAAGAGTTGATACACGAAAGAAGAAAATAAGAAAAGATCGGAAAAAAGAAGAAGCGGAACCTTATTAAGATTCCGCTTTGGTTCTACCTTAGAGAACGACTACTCGCCTCTCATTTCCTGTTCAAACTCGTATTGCTCTAAAACGTCTCTCGCTTCGTCGGATTCAAACTCAAAAGCTTTTTGCTCGAGCGAGTTCGCGGCGATATCCGCATATAACGGATCGTCGAGCAGCCCGACAAGCAGGCCAACGGGCAGCATAGCAAGTGTCTCGTAAGCGATCGCCCGGATCTGCGGAACCTCGGTCTGCCTGACTACTTCCGCGATCTCACCTGCCGAGAAACGTTCGGCGAGACGATCGGAAAGTGCATCAAGCTTGTTGTAATCGTGTTTCTTGATCGCTCGTTCGGCAAGCTGGATGAAAACTTCTGCCGAGCCGCTTTGAGCTTCTAGAACGCGTACACAGGTATCCGCAAGCTGTGAGATCTCATTGAGGATCTCGCCATTCTTTCCTGAGCCGGAATTTCTTGACTGTTCGTCCAGAGCACTAAGCAGGCGGGAAAGTTCCCAATCGGCGTGAGCGTCGTAAGAATATCTTTGGCTGGGTGTCTGTGTCGGGACGGTCTTCGATTCGAGAACGCCTACCAACAATTTTTTTGTTTCCGGCCGCAAGCCCTCCCAAACGCTGACGATACCGGTTCCAAGATCTTTGATCATCATTTTCAACAAATTTAAGTTTGCTCTCGGTTGAAAGCGTTGTCAAGCAATATCAATAGGTGGTGGTCAGCGGTTGAAAATATTCAATTAGTTGAGGTCAGTGCGAGATCGGTTCGGGGTGCGAGCCGTCGAACATCCGCTCTTCAATTTCTCGCAATACGTCTTCGCGTTCGTCGTCCGGCGACGAATCCTCGAGCACCGCGACAAGTGCGAAAGGTGAGCCGGATAGTCTTCGAAGCTCCCATGCCTCACGATCTGGAAGAGATCTACGGGAAAACCACAGAGCCTCGTTCTCGGACTCGATGATCGCCGCCGCGGGGTAGTTCGACGCAACTTCTGAACGCAGATGTGTGATCGACTCACGCGACAGCAGTAGGCGACGGATCACCCAATCGTGTTTCGCATATTGATCGATGATCGTATCGATCTCGTTCATTTTCGGACGTTCACGTTAGCGTTGGCGTTGGGAATACTTCGATTGAAATTTACGTTCGAATTCACGATCTTTGTGGCGTTGCCGGAAGCTGCGTTTGCAGCCTCACGCTCTTTTGCATCGCGTCCGCGTCCCGGAGATTTCCAGCTTCCGGCGAACATATCGCCGACCGCCAGCTTCCAGCCTGAGTCCTCGCGTACAAACGGCAGATCTTCCCATTTGCTGTCCTTAGAGTTCCATACCTCAAGAGCTCCCATCGTGCCGTTTACCCGCTCATCACGCATTTCCGGCAAGGTTTCAGCAAACGTCGTCGCAGTAAAACCGTTCTTAAACACCTCATCGACCGGGATCTTCCCTCGAGCCGCTTGTGCCTGAGCGGCGGCGATCGACTTCTTTGAAAACTCTGCCTTGATCGCCTCGGTATTTTTAGATTTCACTGCCGCAAAGAGGCGTTTGTACGCTTCTGTCGGAGTGTCGTTCGGATTGGAGGTTTGAGTCGTGTTTGCCGAAGGGGTATCGCCGCACGCCGCAAAGATCGCAGCGAGGGCGAGTAGCAAAATTAACGCAAGGTACTTCTTCATTGAATTGATCTAAGTTCTTATGCTTAATTGAAAAGTATAGGTTCGCGATACGGTATTGTAAATTTGATATAGATGAAGGCACTTCGATTCACTGGCGGTGAGCTGAAACTCGCTGAGATTGACCGTCCGGACACTCCACGAGAGGCATTGGTGCGTGTTTTAAAAAGCGGCATTTGCAATACGGATGTCGAGATCGTTCGCGGCTATGCCGGATTCGAAGGTACGATCGGCCACGAGTTTGTCGGTGTCGTCGAAGAGTCTGCCGACAAGCCGGAGTTGATCGGGAAACGCGTGGTAGGCGAGATCAATGTTGGTTGCGGTAAGTGCGAACGGTGTGCGAAAGGCGATCCGCGGCACTGTCATGGGCGAGTGGTACTCGGTATTAAGGGCCGAGACGGCGCCCATGCTGAATTTCTGACGCTGCCCGTGCGAAACCTTGTCGAGGTGCCGGACGGCGTTACGGATGATCAAGCTGTGTTCGTTGAGCCATTGGCCGCGGCATTCGGGATAACGGAACAGGTCGACATCGGTCCGGACACGTCCGTAGCAGTGATCGGCGACGGCAAACTCGGGCTGTTGTGCGCATTCACGATGTCGCTGCGGACGAAGGATCTGATCATCGTCGGGAAGCACGAAGAAAAGCTCGAACTCGCCGAGGCTCGCGACATCGAAACTGTGTGGCTGCCGACGATCGGGAAGTTCGAGCCGGTTTTCGATGTAGTCATCGAGGCAAGCGGCTCCGAATCGGGGTTTGCGACGGCGCTTGATATGGTCAAACCGCGCGGCAAGATCGTGCTGAAATCTACATTCAGCGGCAAACCGCAGTGGGAAGCATGGCGAGTGGTCGTAGATGAAATATCGATCGTCGGATCGCGATGCGGCCGGTTCGAACCCGCGCTGAAACTACTTGAAGACGGCAAGATCGACCTGTCGGATATGATCTCGGCGGAACTGCCGTTATCACAAGGCGTGGAAGCAATGGCCGAAGCGCAGAAAAACGGCGTGATGAAGGTGCTGCTCGCTATGTAACTGCGGTTCGGTAGTGGGCAAGTTTCCATTCTTTGTGATCTTTGCGTCTTTGCTCTTTGTGTCCTTTGTGTTTGAAAAATCTTTTAACACAAAGGACGCCAAGGCGGACACTAAGATCACAAAAAGGATGTCTCGCGGAAAAACTTGCCACTGATCTGTGGTTCAAATTTCTCTAGTCAGATCCAGGTCATTTGTTATACTAGACCGACATAAACCCCGCATTTCTCGGTTTTGGGAGACGCAATTATGTTCATAAAAAGACGGGGCAGTTTTAGGACGAACCCGATCCTGCTTTTGCTGACGGCGGTCGCGTCCTTCTTGGGCGTTCATGGTCAAATTCCAAACTCGGCCGCTCAACTTTCCGATTCGTTTGCCGAAGTTGCGAAGAAGGTTGAGCCCGCGGTGGTCAGTATCGATGCCAAAGGCAAGGCCGATAGTACCGCCCGGAACAATCCGGTACCGACCGATCCGGATGAGGTTCTGGATTTTCTGCGACGCCAATCACGCCGCCCGGTCTTTGCGGTCGGCAGCGGATTCATTGTCGGCAAAGCCGGTTACATCTTGACGAACGCTCACGTTGTGAAAGAGGCGGCCAAGATAACGGTGCGGCTCGACGGTGGTGATGAGTTTCCTGCGAGGGTAGTAGGAATGGATGAGGAGACCGATCTTGCCGTCCTCAAGGTCGAGGCTGGCCGTGATCTGCCGACGGTAGATCTTGGCAACTCGGACGCAGCGCGAGTCGGCGAGTGGGTGCTTGCGATCGGTTCGCCTTTTGGTCTGGCTCGCACCGTAACTGCCGGTATCGTTTCGCAGACAAATCGGGAGACGCCGGGAAACTCGGCGTTTCAGCGCTTTATTCAGACTGACGCCGCGATCAACCGTGGAAATTCGGGCGGCCCGCTCGTGAATATGAAAGGCGAAGTGATCGGCGTCAACTCGCAGATCGCTACTGCGACCGGAGATTACAACGGCGTCGGATTCGCCCTCCCATCGAACGAGGCAAAGTACGTATTTGACCAGTTGGTAGCTCACGGACGCGTCAAACGCGGATTTCTCGGAGTGGCGCTTGAATCCGTAAAACCTGAATTTGCGAAGGTCTACGGTTTGGCGGAGGCGAAAGGAGCGATCGTTACTGATGTTCGCGATGTGACCACCGGAGCCGGTATCGCCGGGCTAAAGGCAGGTGATGTAATTACCGTATTCAAGGGCCAGAAGGTCGAGAACGCGATGGATCTGATCGCCAAAGTGGCCGCGACACCGCCCAACGAATCGGTTCCGCTCGAATATCTTCGTGAGAATGGAACGACATTCGAAAAACGTACCGTGCAGGTTCGACTTGGGGAGCGGCCGATCGCGAATAGAGCATTGGATGAGCCGGAGCCTGTGAAAATGCCGGTTGACGCGAAGAAGGAAGAGACGCGTCCGTTCGGGCTAACGGTAGGTGATCT
>DAIOWA010000065.1:0-9095 GCA_036758705.1 Pyrinomonadaceae bacterium
TCTTGTACGTAAGGAACATCGGTACTTTAGTTCCATCCTTGCTCGCGTAAAAGACTTGTTTTACTTCATAAAGTGATGGATCGAACTTCACCTTCGATTCGCGAAACAACGTGCTCTTGCCGGTCTTCATATCGTAGCGGTATATGGTCGGCGGTGCGTTGAAGCTCGAATAGGTATAGAACGTTTCGCTGTCGGCACGCTTGCCGCCAAAACCTCCGGCGGAGCCGATGCCGGGAAGCTGTACGTCGCGGACAAACTTGCCGTCGGTTTCGTAGATCTTGATCAGTGTGTAAGCGTCATGAAGATAATTGAGCACGAACTGGTTGTTGATAAATCCGACCCCTCCAAGCGTGTCCGCCGATTCCGGAATGACATCCTGAAAGCTGTGCATTCTTGCGAGCACGTTGACCTTGACGATCTTTCCGCGTGAAGCGTCTTTGTCGGTCTGAAAATAGAAGACCGGGCCGTCGTTGCCGATGAAGTTCCAACTGTTGTCGAGGTTTGTGATCAGCGGCAGGATCGGGGCCTTTTCGTCTTTCAGGCTTTTGAAATAGACCATATTCATCCGCTCGGTGCCTTTGCCGACCGTGATGATCAGCCAGTCGCCGTCCTCGCTGATCTCGGCACCGCTGAAATAGTCGCCGTTGTCAGGGCGCTCGTAAACGACGTAGTCGTCCGATTGCGGCGTGCCGAGTTTGTGAAAATAGATCTTTTGGAACTTGGTCGTTTCCTTAAGCTCGGCTCCCTTTACGGTCGGCGCGTAGCTGCTGTAGTAAAAACCGCTATTGTCCTTAAGCCATGCCGAAACGCCCTGGCGATTCGGTGCGAGCGTATCGGGCAGATCTTTGCCGGTCGCGGTATCCATTACGCGCCAGGTCGTGCGGTCGCTGCCCGCTTCGGAAACGCCGTACGCCCACAGCTTGCCGTCCTCGGTAAATCGCGAACCGTTCAATGCCGCCGTTCCGTCCGCACGCAGCTTGTTCGGATCGAAGAAGATCGTGCCCGGATCGTCGATCGATTTCGCCCGGTACCAAACGCTCTGATTTTGCAGCCCGTCGTTCTTCGTGTAGAGATAGAACCCGTCCGCGACCTTTGACGGTGCGCCGATGCGCTCATAGTTCCAAAGCTCGGTCAGCCGTGCCTTGATCTTTTCGCGCTGGGGTATTTTGCCGAGATAATCGAACGTGATCTTGTTCTCGGCCCCGATCCATTCGCGCATCTCCGCCGATTCGGTGTCCTCCATCCACCGGTACGGATCCGAAACCTTCACGCCATGATAATCGTCAACCTGATCGACCTTCTTCGCCTTCGGATACCCCGCACCATTCTGTGCCGGGATCGAGGCTGTAATAAACGAGACGAATACTAAAGAAAGAAGCGACTTCCTAAACATAAACGAACCTAGACCTCTCAATTGGAATTCTTGAAAAGAGTATAGATTCGTGAACTGCAATAAACCAAATAAGGCCCGTTTGCGGGCCAGAGAGTTAAGCTACAGACGTCAGTCTGTAGAAAGGTTAGGATCGGATCAAGCCCGCTTGCGGGCGACACCGACCCGCGAGTAGAACTAAAACTTAATCTTGCCAAACGAAGTCGTCAATAGGTATTCCGTTCGATCGCAACAGCGATTCGAATTCGGTTTGACGGCCTACACGCTTACGCATGTAGCTTAACTATGCTGCCCACAAACGGGCTTAAAACACCGGCAGGTGTGCGTCAATGGTTCCCGAGATCTGATGGTCGTCGTATTCGGCGAGCGGGACTTCGGGGAGCCATGACGGTCGCTGATAGAGAAGTTTTTCGGTTTCGTCGCGGCCTTTGGGTTTGGCCATCAGATAGCCCTGGCCGAGGTCGCAGCCGAGGTTCTGGAGGACGCGGAGCTGCGCTTCCGTCTCGATTCCTTCGGCGACGACACGCATACGCAGATTCTTGGCGAGCGAGATGATCGTCTGCAGTATCTCGGAGCCTTCACCATTGGCGCCGACGCCCGAAACAAATGAACGGTCGATCTTGAGCGTGTCGAACGGCAGCTTGTGCAGGTGGCTGAGGCTGGAATAGCCGGTGCCGAAATCGTCAATGCTGAGTTGAACGCCGAGATCTTTCAGGCTCGTGAGCATGTTGACCGTGTGGTCCGGATTTTCCATCGCGGCGCTCTCGGTGATCTCAAGCTTCAGCGACGACGGATGGATATGGGTGAGATCGAGAGCTCGTTCGACGTCGTGGATCAGATCGTTATTACCCAGATGCTTTCCAGAGATGTTGACGCTGACCATCAATGAGCGGTAATCACCGGCAAGCGACTGCCACTTCGACAGCTGACGGCAGGCTTCTTCGAGGATCCAAACAGTGATCGGCTTGATCAGCCCCGAATCTTCCGCGATCGGAATAAACTTGACCGGCGGGATCATCCCGAGCTCGGTGTGATACCACCGAACCAGCGCTTCAAAGCCGACGAGACGGCCGTCGGAAAGGGAAATGATCGGCTGGTAATGCAACGCCAACTCGTTGCGATCTACGGCGTAGCGCAGGTCCATCTCCAGCCGGATGCGTTCGAGAAATCGTTCGCGAAGAGCCTTGGTAAAGACCGCAAGGCCGTTGCCTTTTTCCTTCGCGTAGTGCATTGCGATGTCGGCGTCGCGAAGGATCTCTTCCGGTGTGTCGTATTCGACATCGCACGCAGCGATACCGATGTTGATATCGACCGTGATGCTATTACCGCTCAAGCTGAACGGCTGCGTGATGTTTTGATAGATACGCCTTGCGACCTTCTCAGCCTTGGCAGTCGAACCGAGCCCGCGGAGGATGATCGCAAATTCGTCACCGCCGATGCGTGCAACGGTATCCTTCACATCCAGCATCCGTACGAATCGTTTGGCTGCTATCGTTAACACTTTGTCGCCAATAGTATGCCCAAGCGTATCGTTGATGTTCTTGAAGCTGCGGATGTCGAGGAAGAGTACCTGAAATTCCTTTGACGGGTCGACCTTATAGTCGGCGATAAGGCGTCTAAGCACATCGCCGAAATTCTTGCGGTTGGCGAGTCCGGTCAGCGAATCGTGCATCGCCGCGTGAGCAAAATCGCGTTCGCTCTTTCGCAATGCCTTGTTCGCCTGCTCTTCTTTCGAGAGTGCAATGCTCAACTGGCCGGCAAATTCTTCCACTTCGACTCGGCGGGTACGCTCCGTCTCGGCCTTTTGCCGCTCGGCTTCCTCCACCTGATCAAATGCCGAACTGATATCACCGATCGACTGCCGATAGCTCAAGTAGAGGATCAAGAGCGAAGCAGCAGCAACCAGTATCACGACCGGGTCCGCATAGTTTATAAGCTTATAAATAACGCCGGCGATCCCCGCCCCCGTAAGCTGGGCCATCGACGTGGACAGGCATTCCTTCTTCCAGATCTGCCACAGGCTGTCCTCATCGCTCTTTATCCTGCGATACACGGACACCACAAGTGACGAGGCCAGAAAGTGCCCGATCGAAAGGATCCCGAGAGCAATGATCAGATTACGGGTGTCGGTAAGTACCGCCTGACCGCCAAATCCCCAGGACACGAAGGCATAAACCGCGAATGCAAAGGCGGTAACCAAAGAGCCAATCGAAGCATTAAAGAGTACTACCCAACGTCCGTTGAGATTACTGGTTCGCTTTAGATAGATGCAATTCGCAAGAGTCTCTACAAACGCTACGATTATCGCAATTTCGCCGCCATACAGAAGGAAAGTAAAGAACACGACCGAGTCCGAGAAACTTACATAAAGTTCAGATCTCGGCAGGGTCAACGTCATCCGCGGTGCGACGTAGATCGAGAAAAGCATTACGCCCACGAGGCCAGGCGTCAGGGACTCAGTCGGAATGGTTACAAGCGCAAACAACAGACACGCCATCCCAAAGGCGATGATCGCGAACTTGTATTGTTCGGTCGGTTGAAGGCGGAACATATCCGGGAGTCGGCGAGTTGTTTGCATTGAATGTGGAAGGTATCGCGTGGAAGCAAAACCGTAGGAAGTCTAACACGATTAAACACTAAAATACACTATTTTTTCCACAGCCAACGGAGCTGAATTGGATACTTTGTAGTCAAAACGCGGTGTATACGCGGTATCCGATATGGCTAACTATAGGTAGTTAAATGGGTTATCCGATCAAAAAGCAAATATGGTTACTCTGTATACAGTGATAGAAGGTGCCAGATAACACAGAACGAATTGCGCGTTAGGCTTATAAACCATTGCGAACACAGGCTTTATGAATATCTTCAAAATTCAGAAATATTTTGGCACGGCTATTGAAATAGAGGGGACAGCAGGAAGGCACAAGGCTTCCGAAAACAAACTGAAGAAACTGGAGATAACTACAATGACTAAACTAAGAGGCTACATCCCAACCATGCTTATGCTGGTAACCCTTATGTTCGGAACGACCGCAGCAAATGCAGGCATCATCGTCGGCGGACGTACATCTGAAGAGACGGCATCGACAACCACTCTAAGCGGCGTGCTGATCGATATCGTCACTTTCGCGACTACCGGCATCATCGTCGGCGGACGCGACGGCATCATCGTTGGCGGACGAGATGGCATCATCGTCGGCGGACGCGACGGGATCATCGTCGGCGGCTAAGGATCAAACCTAACCAGATACGAAACCACTTGTAAACACAAGTTACCCACACCGTTACGGGCCCCTTCATTACGAAGGGGCTTTTTCGTTCAGCTCAACGATATCCGTAGTTTGGGCCCACCCACAATGGAAACCCATAACGATCCTCGGGCATCATAGGTAAACTCACTCGGGGAAAAGTATGAGCAGACGAACAATGGATTTGTCCTTGTGATAGGACTGCCCATGGCCGACGACGTTCAAATCGCAAAAACGCAGACCTGACACCCAGGCCGTGACATGGTCGAGCGGTTTCAAGTGCAAAGGTTACTTTGACCGATTCGCAAGGTGCATCAAAGATCTGGTATACCAACACGCTCGGCTACTATTCGTTCGACCAAATACTTACTGGTCATTCTTACGTACTGTCGGTTACAGCACGGCGCCATACTTTCGAACCGAGGTCGGTCATGCTTACGGGCGAATTAACTGGATTCGACTTTATAGCGAACCCATAACAGGCCAGGCATAAATTGCGCAGTCCTCAACCCCGGTCGCTTTTCGGTCGGGGTTTTCATTTGGTAGAAGCCCGTTGTCTGCTGGCTCGGGAACTCGGTTTGCCATTCGAGAACTGTATTAAATTCGGTCATTGACACGCCCGTGGCGCCCGTGGCATGATTATCGGCCCGGGTGATGCCTTGGGGTTGATATTTGAGAATTTACGCCTAAAAGTACAAATTTCATGTGCGTGGGACAGTGGGACAAGGATTCGGCGGGACAGTCTTGCCTGTGGAAAACTCTGTGGAAAAGTGTCAACCTATTTCAGGACGACGCGGCGAAAAGTTTTTTCAAAAATCGTCATTTTCACGATTGTTGGTGCTATAAGCCTAGCATTGTCAATAGGTTAACTGTCCCACGCAATTCGCGGGACACCGCGGGACACGGTTTCGGACCAACAACGGTAAATGCGGTTCAGGCAATATTTAACCCGCATAAGCATAAGACCGCTTTTCATCTCTATTCGGATCTATTTCATCTGGTTCAGTGGTTAAAATTCTTTTTTGACCACAGAGCAAGAAGAATAAGAAGAACAAGAAGACAAGACCCGAATTCGGATTTCTATTATTGCGATGATCAGGCTTTGGCTGAGGTTGGTGCGAGGCGGCGGAGGTTTTCGACGGACGCGGGAAGCACTTCCATTAGACGGTCGATGTCGGCGGCGGTGTTCGTGCGGCCGAAGGAGAAGCGGATGGCTCCGCGGGCGCGGTCTTCGTCGCTGTCACTGGCGGACGATGGCGTCCGCGGTCCGGGGGGCGTCTGCGTTCCGAGGGCTCGGATGACGGGCGACGGTTCGAGCGTGCCGGAGGAGCAGGCAGATCCGGTCGAGACGGCGATGCCCTGCATATCGAGATTGATGAGCAGGCCTTCACCTTCGATCGAGCGGAAGGAGATGTTAGAGATGTTCGGCAGACGACGTTCCCGGTCGCCGTTGAAGACGATGTCCGGGATCAACTCGCCGACCTTCGATTCCAGTTCGTCGCGAAGCTGGCCGAGCATCGACGATTCTTCCGAGAGATGCTCCGACGCCAGCTCGCACGCTTTGCCAAAAGCGACGATGTTCGGAACGGACTCGGTGCCGCCGCGGCGGTCGCGTTCCTGATGTCCGCCGATGTTCTGCGGATGCAGCCGAACGCCTCGACGGACATACAACGCTCCGACTCCTTTCGGTGCATATAACTTATGTGCCGACATCGACAGCAGATCGCACCCGATCTCTTCGACGTTGATCGGAACCTTTCCCGCAGCCTGGACCGCATCCGTGTGGAACCAGATCTTGCGGCCGCCGGCCCTTAGCTCTTTGACAATCTTACCGATCTCCTCGGTCGGCTGCAGCGTCCCGATCTCGTTGTTCGCCGCCATTATCGATACCAAAACTGTGTCGTCGGTAATGGCGGCTCGCAGATCGTCGATCCGGACAATGCCGTCGTCATACACCGGCAGATACGTGACTCGATAGCCCTGCTTCTCAAGGCCTTCGCAGACGTTCTTCACGGCTGAATGCTCGATCGCGGAGGTGATGATATGGGGAACGCGGACATTCCTGGCCGCATCTCCGGGATCAGAAGGTTTGCGGACAAGGATATCCGCGTTCCATCGTTCGATGATACCCTTGATGGCGAGATTGTTGGATTCGGTCCCGCCGGATGTAAAGACGATCTCGTTCGGCCGCGACCCGATCAAATGAGCGACCTGATGCCGTGCCTTATCGACAGCCGCCTTCGCCTGCTGGCCAAAGTAATGAATGCTCGACGCGTTGCCGAACTGCTCGGTCAAATAAGGCAGCATCGCCTCGACCACCCGCGGATCGACCGGCGTCGTCGCACTGTTATCGAGATATATCCGCCTGAACATATCTCGATTTTACTCGCCGCTAAAAGAAAAAGACAGGAAGCTAACCTCCTGCCTCTCTCGACTTCTAGCGGGAAAGTCTTATTTGCCGGAACGATACGAGGTGAACATTGAGTCCATACGGGCATCTTGACCAGCCGTGAACGAGTTCATGCACGAATCGTCCGTGTAGTCCATGAAGTTGGTGATAGGGTCATTACCCGGAAACCGTGATCCGGTGCAAGTATTTCGGCCAGTCGGACAGCCGTACGCCGGTGATTTTTCCGCGGGTGTATCCCCTACGCCGTCCCCGCCGGTTGCTTGCCGGGCACAACCACCTTGGAACGTATGATAAAGGCCCATCCAGTGACCAACTTCGTGCGTTGCGGTGTCACCTAAGTTGTAGGGTGCCGCAGATCCTCCGGGAAGGGAGGCACTCAGGACCACAACGCCATCCAGCTTGGGGCTGGACTTGTAGCTCGACGGGAATGTCGCCCAGCCAAGTAATCCGCCTCCCATATTATTGGCGTAAATGTTCAAGTCATCGGCGCTGCCCTGGCGGAGCGCGTTTTTCATCTGACTTTCGCAGGTTCCGCCCGTGCAGGTATACCAAGAGTTGTTCGCAGTAGTGTTTGTGCCCGCGAGAGTGAAACTCCAGCCGGTTGATGCGTACGCAGCATTCAATACACCTATCTGGCTGTTGATCGTTTGAGCCGTCACCGCTCCTTGACCCGATGAATTGGTAATTGTGTGCCAATACACTGGAATCACGCCGCCTGTCGCCTCCGCGGCAAACGAACCGAGCGCCGATTTTCTGAAATTAAAATCCGCCTCCATGGCCTTTCGTTCCGTTTCCGTGGGATTCATCGGACAATAACGGGTGATCTTGTCGCCCTTATTGCCTTTGTTGATCATGAACTGGCCGAACGTGCTCGCACTGAGCATGCTTGAACACAAAAGTAGTCCAAGGAAAAACAGGGGTTTACGCTTCACTTTAGATCCTCCTAAGCAGGTTGAGATTTGAAATTATTAGTAACAAGAAAGCGAAAATAAAAATGACTAATGGAACTATAGCGCGGTGAATAATACGCTTATTCGAAATTAAATTCAACACCTTAAATTCGCTCGCATCGGAGGTGCTGATTCCAGCCATCCAATCGTTTCCCAATCCCGTCAAAATGGAGTAAATTTATTCTTGTGGTAGTGTGCCTTGGCACCGCCGCAACGAGGCAGGTAAATAATGGATTTTCTGGACTTTACGACAAAAGAGATCTTCAAGCGGTACGCGAGCATCGTGGTCGGGCGGCCGATCTCTCCGGTGTTTCTGAACATACTCGTGACGAGCGTCTGCGATATGCGCTGTACGCACTGTTTCTTTACCGAGGAACTGGACGACCGTCCGCGAAAGAAGCTGCAAATGAAGACCGACGAGATCGCGAAGATCTCGGAGACGCTCGGCGGAAACCTCGGCGTGCTCGTACTCGCCGGCGGCGAGCCGTTCACGCGAAAGGACCTTCCCGAGATCGTTAAATCGTTCTACGAAAACAACAAGCTAGATTCTGTTTACCTGATGTCGAACGGCCAGATCCATCAGCGGATCTTTCCGGATGTCACACGCATTCTCGACGAATGTCCGAACCTCAACGTTACCGTCGCACTTGGAATCGACGGAATGAAGGATGCTCACGAAAAGATCCGACGCAAAGAAGGAAGCTGGGACAAAGCGATCCACACGGCTCGGACGCTGCAGCAGATGAAGCACGAGCAGTATCCGCAACTCGACATCCAGACCTGCACCTGCGTGATGCATTCGAACGAGGACACGATCTTCGACTGGTACGACTTCCTCAAGTACGACCTCAAGCCGGACAAGGTAAATATCAACTATATTCGCCCGCCGTCGGCCGATCCGAAAGAACTTGAATTCGATCACAAGCGATACGGCCAGCTTTCGCAGATGATCCTCGACGACACTAAGAACGCGGCGCTAAAGAACAACTACGGCGGCAAGTCGGGATTCTTTAAGGCCGCCGTCGATATCTATATGCACGGCCTGATCGCGAAGACGAAGGAAGAGCAGAAGGCTCAGCTCAAGTGCTACGCCG